>CAZFHE010000272.1:0-4642 GCA_964518615.1 uncultured Dechloromonas sp.
TTGGGGGGTGACTTGGGGGGTGACTTGGGGGGTGACTTGCGCGGCAAACGACCTCGGAACAATCGCCTTGAACTGATTCCCCGCCACCTCATCCTCAAACCGGATATCCGGCCATTCATCCAGCGCGCGGGGAATACCGGAACCCAGGCCGCGATAAGGCAAGATATGCGTCGCGTGTTCGGTCAGGGTCGGATTGCGCCGGTTGGTCATGCCGTGGCGAATGGCGTCGATGCTCAGACTGTCCGGCAAATGGCCGGGGCTGATGATTTCGATGCGGTCGGCAAACACCATGATGCGGATCGACGCGCTGGTGAAATAGTCGCGGTGGATGAAGGCATTGACCAAGAGTTCGATGATGGCCTGCTCAGGCACTTCCAGCAAACCCAGGGAATTGAAATTCTGCTCGCCCTGAATGTGGTGCAGGTTGCGCTTGATGAAAGCCAGGCTGCGCTGGTACTGCTCCAGCAAGGTGCCGTCGATGTCCTCGCTGTCCCGGTAGTGCATGTCGTGCAGCACGGCGCCGGGAAACGCCACCGCCTTCACCATAAACGCAGGCCGGTAACGCTGCGGGCGCTTGCCGAACAGCAGCAAGCCCGCAAGATTCAGTTCAGCGCCATCGGCCAGCCCGATGTTTTGCAACACCTGCGGCAACGGCTGCTCGGACGGCTGACCGTAGCGCCGGGTGAAATAAGCGTTGAACGCCTTCTCGTCAATGTCAGCGACGGAGGTTTTCTCAACCGGAAGGACATCCGCGTAAAGCAAGCTGCCACGCTGGGCCAAACGCTGGATTTCCTCACGCGCCGTCACGCGGCGCTTGTCCGCACCGGCCTTGACCCAGATACGTCCTTGTCCATCCAGGTAAGGCTTATTCAAACCATCCGGCACGGTCACGGCAATCACCAAGCCTTGCGCGGTCTGGATGTTTTCCGTGGCCGGATAAATCGGCGGGCGGACATTTTGCGATGCGGCATTGGAGATCAACTGATTCAAGCGCCGCACACTGGCGGCGTCCAGCCCCGCCACACTGCCATCGTCATTGACCCCCAGCAGCAACAGCCCGCCGCCGCTGTTGGCGAACGCAGCCAGTTCCGCCGCGATACTGTCGGCGTTGGTCTCGTCGCGCTTGAACTGATGGCGGCTGTCTTCACCGCGGGCGAGGAGGTATTGCAGATCGGTTTCGGTCATCTTTGAAAGCCCCGCACCTTCTCGAAACGTTGCGCTTCGGCAGGTTCATCATGGAGCACAATGCAAAACGGCGTTGGAAGACTGTAATTGGCTTCGCCAGCAGTTCCTTGCCGCGACATGCGCCGCCCGGTCATTCCGCCGTATTTTTCCCCAACTCGCGCAGCAGCGCCTTGACTTCGGCTTCCGGCAATTCATGCACCCGCCCCCGCTTCAACTGGGGCGGCAGGGCGAAGGGGCCGTAGCGGACGCGGATCAGGCGGCTGACGGTGCAGCCAACCGCCTCGAACAGGCGGCGCACCTCGCGGTTGCGCCCTTCAAAGAGGCTGACGCGGTACCAGCGGTTCGCGCCCTCGCCGCCGGCGTCGGCGAGGCTGGAGAAGCTGGCCGGCCCGTCTTCCAATTCGACGCCCTTGAGCAATTGCTGCTGCGCTTCGGCGGAGAGGTCGCCCAAGACGCGCACCGCGTATTCGCGGACCAGTTGCGCGCTCGGGTGCATCAGGCGGTTGGCGAGATCGCCGGAGGTGGTGAATAGCAATAGGCCCGAGGTATTGAAATCGAGCCGGCCGACGGCGATCCAGCGTCCGCCGCGCATGCGCGGCAAGGCGGCGAACACCGAGGGGCGGCCGTCCGGATCGTCGCGCGAGACGATTTCGCCTTCCGGCTTGTGGTAGATCAGCACACGCGGCGGCCGGGCGCTGCCGGTGAAGCGGATATTGATGAGCCGCCCGCCGATCTTGACCTTGTCGGTCGGCACCACGGACTGGCCGATGGTGGCGACTTCGCCATTGACGCTGACCTTGCCGGCGGCGATCCATTCCTCCATCTCCCGCCTCGATCCGACGCCGGCCTTGGCCAGCACTTTTTGCAGGCGCTCGGGCTTGGCCTCGGGGAGCAGCTTGCCGTTTCGGCCAACGGCGCCGCGATTGGCGCGCCCGGTCGGAACGATGCCCTGGCGGCGGCGCGGCGCGGCTGGCTTAACCTCGCCTTCCGTCGGCGCTTCCTGAGCCTCTTGGCCGCGACGGGCGGCGGGCGCGTCCGCGTCGCGCGGCTGCGGCGACCTAAAAGGCGTGCGTTTATGCGTTTTCATGATTCAGCTCCAGTGTCTGACTGATTTGTTCCAGGGGCGGCAATTCGCTCAGGGCGCGCAGACCCAGATCGTCGAGAAATTGTTGGGTGGTGGCCAGTAGCGCTGGCCGGCCGGGGGTATCGCGATGGCCGACGACGTCGACCCAGCCGCGCTCTTCCAGGGTGCGGATCACGTTGGCATTGACCGCGACGCCGCGGATTTCCTCGATGTCGCCGCGCGTGACCGGCTGGCGGTAGGCGATGATGGCCAGGGTTTCGAGCAGCGCCCGCGAGTATTTGGGCGGTTTTTCCGGATTCAGGCGCTCCAGATAGGGCATGTACTCGGCCCGGGTGCGAAAGCGCCAGCCGGAAGCCAGCTGGATGAGTTCGGCCGGCCGCCCGGCCCACTCCTCCCGCAATTCGTCGAGGAGGCGGCGCAGGGCATCGACGGAAAGTTCGTCGTCGAACATTTTCCGCAGATCGTGCGGCCTCAACGGCTCGCGCGCGGCGAGCAGCGCCGCCTCAAGAATCTTCTTGACTTGGCTCGGCTCCACCGCTGTGCACTCGAACGTAAATGGGTTGAAAGGCTTCGCTCTGGGTCAGTTCGATCAGTTTCTCGCGGGCGAGTTCCAGCATCGCCAGAAAATGCACGACCAAGCCGGGCACGCCCATCTCGGCGGCGAACAGGGTCTCGAACTGGACGAAGCCGCCGTGCTCCCGCAGCGCGCGCAAAATAATGCCCATGTGCTCACGCACCGACAATTCCTCGCGGGCGATCTTGTGATGTTTTTTGAGGCCGGCCTGACGGATGATGGCAAGCCAGGCTTCTTTCAGATCGTCGGCCGAGACGTCCGGCAGGCGAACGTGCAGCGATTTTTCGACCAGCGTCTCGACCCAGAAGAATTCGCGGCCGGCCTGGGGCTGCTCGTTCAGCTTCTGGCCGGCCAGCTTCATCTGCTCGTATTCCATCAGCCGGCGCACCAGTTCGGCGCGCGGGTCTTCCGCCGTCTCGTCTCCGGCCAGCTTGGGGCGCGGCAGCAGCATGCGCGACTTGATTTCGATCAGCATGGCCGCCATCACCAGATAGTCGGCCGCAAGCTCCAGATTGCTCGCGCGCATGCTGTCGATGTAATCGAGATACTGGCGGGTCAAGGGCGCCATCGGAATGTCGAGAATATCGACATTGGCCTTGCGGATCAGATAGAGCAAGAGATCGAGCGGCCCCTCGAAGGCATCGAGCATCACCGCCAAGGCATCGGGCGGGATGTACAAATCCTGTGGCAATTGTTCGAGCGGCTGGCCGTAGATCAGGGCCACCGGCTCGAACAGAAGCGCCTGCGGGGCATCGAGGGCGGTGTTCATGTGTTGCTGCACATTTTCCTGCGCCCTTGCCCCCCACCCTGGCCCTCCCCCGCATGCGGGGGAGGGAATGTGGCCCCTTCCCCCGCGCGCGGGGGAAGGTTGGGATGGGGGCCAGCGGCGCTGGAATGTAGCCGTTGCACTGGAATCACCCTCGCGCCAGACCCATCGCGGCGCGCACGTCGCGCATGGTTTCCCCGGCCAGTTGGCGGGCCTTGTCGCAGCCGGCGGCGACGATGTCACGGAGCAGCGCCGGCTGGTCGAGATAGATCTGGGCGCGTTCGCGCATGGGGGCCTGCTCGCGCAAGATGCCGTCAATCACCGGCTGCTTGCAGTCGAGACAGCCAATGCCGGCGCTCTGGCAGCCCTGCCGCGCCCACTCCCGTGTGGCCGTGTCGGAATAGACCTGATGCAATTGCCACACCGGGCAACGGGCCGGGTCGCCCGGATCGGTGCGGCGCATGCGCTGGGTATCGGTCGGCATGGCGCGCACCTTTTTGGTCACCGATGCCTCGGATTCGCGCAGGGTAATGGTGTTGCCATAGGACTTCGACATTTTCTGGCCATCGAGGCCGGGCATTTTCGATTCCTCGGTCAAGAGATAGCCCGGCTCGACCAGAATCATCTTGCCCGTGCCTTCGAGCGAACCCGCGAGCCGCTCGCGGTCCTCAAAGGAGAGATCGGCGATGTCGGCCAAGAGCGCCTTGCCGCGCGCCAGCGCTTCCTTGTCGCCATTTTGCTGGAAACGGGTGCGCGCTTCCTTGTAGGCGCGCCGGTTCTTGCTGTTCAGGCTCGCCAGCGCCGCCTCGACCTTATCGGCGAAACCCGGCTCGAAGCCGTACATGTGATTGAAGCGCCGGGCGAGTTCCCGGGTAAATTCGACATGCGGAATCTGGTCCTCGCCGACCGGCACCTTGTCGGCCCGGTAAATCAGGATGTCGGCGCTCATCAGCAAGGGATAGCCGAGAAAACCATAGGTGGTCAGATCCTTGCCGGCCAGCTTTTCCTGCTGATCCTTGTAGGTCGGCACGCG
>CAZFHE010000273.1:0-4069 GCA_964518615.1 uncultured Dechloromonas sp.
CCCAATGCCGGGCCGGTGATGGCGGCTGGCGCGGGCGGTCTGGGCGTGCAACTGGGCGGCGTCGCCATTTACCAGGGCCGCGAAGAAATGCGCCCGCCGCTCGGCCTGGGCCGTCCGCCCTTGACGGCTGATCTGGGCCGGGCCGTCGCCCTGGTTCGCCATGGCTTGTGGCTGTGGCTGGCCGCCCTTTTTCTGATGGGATTCCTGCATGCTTGAGCACGGATCGAGAGTAAACCCCTGGCTTTTGCCCGGGGCGACTCAGCACGGCGGACGCCTGCGCGACGCCTCGGCCCGGTACGATATTGCGCTGGCCGATTGGCTCGACCTGTCGACCGGCATCAATCCGCAGGGCTGGCCGGTGCCGCCCTTGCCGCCCGAGGTCTGGCAGCGCCTGCCGGAAGAGGGCGATGGCTTGGAAGAAGCCGCCGCCGCGTATTACGGCAATGACAGGCTGTTGCCGGTGGCCGGTTCGCAAGCGGCCATCCAGTGCCTGCCGATGCTGCTGCCGCGCGCCGCGATAGCCTGCATCAGCCCGCTCTACAGCGAACATCCGCTGGCCTGGCAGCGCGCCGGGCACAAGGTGCGCTTCTTGCAAAATGCGATGCTGCCGCGCGCGCTGGCGGCGGCAACGCCCTATGTACTCTTGTGCAACCCGAACAATCCGAGCGCCGATTGCCATCCGCGCGCCGCGCTGCTCGATGCCGCCGCCCAGTTGAAGAAACGCGGCGGCTGGCTGATTGTCGACGAGGCGTTTGTCGACCCGGCGCCAGAACTGAGCGTCACGGCGCTGGCCGGCACGACGGATGCGCCCAACCTGATCGCGCTGCGTTCGCTGGGCAAGTTTTTTGGCTTGGCCGGGGCCCGCGTGGGCTTCATGTTCGCCGGCCAGGATGTGCTCACTCGTCTGGCCGAAGCGCTCGGCCCGTGGCGCCTCAGCGGCCCGGCCCGCGTCGTGGCCCGTCTGGCCTTGCAGGATGAAGCCTGGCAGGCGGCGGCCCGGCAGCGCCTGGCGGGCGAGGGCGAGCGCCTGCGGCAATTGCTGATGCCCTTTGGCGATGTCAAGGCGACGGCCTTGTTCGCCACGCTGACTTCGCCGCAGGCGGGCGATTTGCATGAATACCTGGCGCGCCGGGGCATCCTTTGCCGCCCCTTCGAGCAGCAGCCCCTGCTGCGCTGCGGCCTGCCCGGCGACGAGGCTGGCTGGCAGCGTCTGGCAAGCGCCCTGAAGGACTGGAAACCGGCATGAACGCTATCTTCCGGGCCGCCCTGGCGGCGCTGCTCGCCCTTGGCCTGGCAAATGCCCGCGCCGAACTCATCGTGGTCGACGATACCGGCCGCGAGGTCCGCTTGCCCGGACCCGCCCAGCGCATCGTCACCCTGGCCCCGCACGCCGCCGAAATTCTGTTCGCCGCTGGCGCGCTCGGCAAGCTCGTTGGCGCGGTCGAGCACAGCGATTACCCGGCAGAGGCGATGAAAGCGCCGCGCGTCGGTTCTTATTCGCGCCTCGATCTGGAAGCCATCGCGGCCTTGAAACCCGATCTGCTGTTTGCCTGGGAGACGGGCAACAACATGAACCAGATCGACAAGCTGCGCGCACTGGGCCTCACCGTCTATGTCTCGCAGCCGAACCGGATGGAGGATGTCGCCGACCAGATCGAACGCCTGGGCCAACTGGCCGGCACCGAGGCCGCCGCCAAAGCCTCGGCGCGGCATTTCCGCGAACGCCTGGAAAGCTTGCGCGCGGCCCATGCCGGCAAGCCCAGGCTGCGCGTCTTTTATCAAATCTGGAATGCGCCGCTGATGACCGTCGGCGGCCCGCAAATCATCAGCAGCGCGATCACCCTGTGCGGGGGGGTCAATATATTCGGCCATCTCGACAAAATGGCGCCGACGGTCGGCGTCGAAGCGGTGCTCGATGCCGACCCGGAAGTCATCATCGCCGCCGGCAGGGGCGATGCGCGCCCCGAGCAATTGAACGACTGGGCCAAATGGACGCGAATGACGGCGGTCAAGCGCGACAATCTTTTCCACATCCACCCCGACATCCTGCATCGCCACACGCCGCGCCTTCTGGATGGCGCGGAACAACTGTGCGCCGCGCTCGATGTCGCCCGCCAGCGCCGCGCCGCCCGCTAGCCGACTGCCGCGGCGAGGGGCGATTTTTGATATGTGAGAAATCCGTCCGCCGAGACTCGCCTATAATCAAGAGCCTATCTGGAGAACGCCACCCATGAAGCCCGCTCTGTTGCTGCTCGGCCTCGCCGCCTTCGCCCCTACCGTCCCCGCCCTTGCCGACGATGCCGGCAGCGCCGCCATCGCGAGCCTGGGCCAGATCCACGGCATCGCGCTGGCCTGCCAGCAGCCGGCCATCGTCAGCCGGGCGCGCAACGCGGTACAGACCACCGCGCCAAAAACGCGGGCCCATGGCGAAATTTTCGAGGAGGCGACCAGCGCCGCCTTTCTTGGGCAGGGCAGCGCCGAATGCCCCAGCGTGGCAAGCCTGAACGAGCGCCTGGGCGAAGCCGAACAGCGCTTGCAAAAAGCCTATCCGCCCGCCCCATGAAATATTTCGCCGCCCTCCTGGCCGCTCTCTTCGCCGCGCCGGCCATCGCCGCGCCGCCGTCGGCGCATGATTTGCTGATGGCCGAAAGAAACGAAACCATCATCCCGCGCTATTTGTTGCAGGATCCGCGCGGTCGCTCGGTGACCAGCGAGGATTTTCGGGGCCGTTTCCAGTTGATCACTTTCGGCTACACCTATTGCCCCGACATCTGCCCGACCACGCTGGTCGAAATGGCCGCCGTGCTGGAGCGCCTCGGCGACAAGGCCACGCGCCTGCAAGCCATTTTCATCACCGTCGATCCGGAGCGCGACAGCGGCCAGGTCTTGCAGACCTATACCCAATTTTTCGATCCGCGCATTCTTGGGCTCACCGGCTCGCCCGCCCTGGTCCGGCGCGCCGCCGACAATTTCCGCATCCGCTACGCCAAGGTCCGCACCGATGGCGGCGCTTCTGAACATTACGCGGTCGACCATACGGCCGGCATGATCCTGATCGGGCCGGATGGTCGCGTCATCCGCAAATTCGCCTACGCCACGCCGGTCGACAGCTTGGTCGCCAGCCTTTCGGAATTGCTGGATATCCCCTGATTCCCCGTCGCCCCCGATCAGGAGTAGCGATGAATCAGCTCACCATCCGCCACCGCCTGCTGTTGCTGACGCTGCTGCCAAGCGCGCTGATCGCCATCGCCCTGGTCCTCTATTTCACCTTGAGCAGCATGCGCACGCTGGAAGGCGAATTGCGCGCCAAGGGTCTGGCCACCGTCCGCTATCTCGCGCCCATCTGCGAATACAGCATCATCGCCGGCCAGATCGAGAGCCTGTACAGCCTGGTCCAGGCCACGGTCCAGGATTCCGATGTCCGGGCCGCCATTATCGTCAATCAGAAGGGCCGGGCCATCGCCGTCAGCGGCCGGGTATCGCTGGACAGCAACACCCTGCATTCGGCGCTGGAGGGGCCGAGCATCCTCGTCGAAACCGACAACCGGATCGCCTTCGGCGCGCCGATCCGGCGCTCGCCGCAAGAAGTCGACGCCCTGTTCGACATGCAGGCGACGGCGGAAACCATCGGTCACGTTTTCGTCGAGTTCGACAAGAGCGAATTGCTCGCCCGCCAGCACAAGCTCTTTCTGCGCAGCCTCTTCATCGTGCTGCTCGGCCTCGTGGTACTGGCCATTCTGGCCATCGCGATGGCGGATACCCTGGCCCGTCCGATAATCCGGCTGGCCGAGGCGGTCGACGCCATGTCCTCGGGCCGCCTCGACACCCGGGTCGAGGCCGTCTCCAGCGGCGAATTGGGCCGGCTCGAAGCGGGCTTCAACCAGATGGCCAGCCATATCGAGGAAGCCCAGCAATCCTTGCAAACCCGCATCGAGGAAGCGACGGCCCAACTTGCCTTCCAGGCGCGGCACGACGAGCTGACCGGCCTCTTCAACCGGCGCGAATTCGAGCACCGGCTCGCGAAAACGCTGGAATTGGCGCAGGCCGGCGGCGAGGAGGGGGCCGTGCT
>CAZFHE010000274.1:0-1806 GCA_964518615.1 uncultured Dechloromonas sp.
CCCCCATGGTGGCCATGACTGCCAGCGTTTTTCGCGAAGACATCGAACAGTGCCTGACCGCCGGCATGAACGACCATGTGGGCAAGCCGATCAACTTGAGCGAAGTTTTGGAAAAACTCCATAAATACCTGCCGGCCGCCCCAAGCTCTTCCGTTACGGAAAAATTTTGAATAAACTAGGGCTGTTAGCTTTGAAGAGCTGACTTGGCGGCATTGGCAAAAGTATTTGCGGAGGCGCAATCCGAGCCGGAGCAATTTCAAAGCGAAATTGCTCCGGCTGAGTTTCAACCTACCATTTGAGAGTTTTGTCCAGTTCTGCAGGGGCAATGTCGAACTTGACGTTGTGCGGCGCTAAGGTTTCGTCGGAGAAGTAGTCCGGCAACCGGTCAGCGGCTTCGGTCAAGCCCGCACGGCGGTTGAAGTCCATCTCCGTCTCCAGCACCTTCCTGCCGAGGCTGGTCACGTCGTCCAGCGTAAGGGCAATGCCATACTTGGCATTGAGCATTTCCACGATGGCCGCCAGGGCGTCGGGGTTGTCCAGAACAGCGAACGCCACGAACAGGCAAAGACCGGTGGTGTCCACGGCGGCCGTTGCGATCTGGAGATTACGCGAGAGTTCAATTTGTCCGCTTGTGCCCAAGGGATCCACCGAGCCGCCCACGCTCAGGATGTTGGCCGTGACCGCGTATCCGGCGGTATGGTCCGCGCCCATGGGCGAGGTGGCGTAGGTAACGCCTTGGCCCTTGACCGCTCTGGGGTCATACGCGGGCAGACTCTGTCCCTTGACAACGGGTACACGCCGCAGACCGTAAACTTTGCCGGTCACCCCTGCGCCGCAGCCAAGCACACGCCCTATGGCCGATCCCTTGCTGATCTCTTCCATCAGCTTCAGCGCGCCTTCTGCATCGCCGAATTTCAGGATACCCGCTTCCATGAACAATGCCAGCGCGCATCCAACATCAATGGTATCCACGCCCACATCGTCGCAGATTTTATCGTAGCGGGCGATCATATCCAGATCGTCGATGCCGGAGTTGGGGCCGAACGCCCAGATGGTTTCATACTCGGGCCATTTGCCGATGGCCTTGCCGTTCTTGTCCGGATAGATGCCGCTGCAGCGCATGATACAGCCGGTCATGCAGCCGTGGGCCACAATACCTTCGCCGCCGCGCTCCTTGGTGATCTGGTTGAGCGTCTCGCCGGAAACCGCGTCATGGCCTTCAAAGCGTCCGGTGATGAAATTGCGGGTGGGCAATCCCCCGGCTTCGTTCATGATGTTAATGAGTACGGCTGTTCCGTACGTGGGCAGACCTTGGCCGCAGACAGGATGATCCATGAGCGCCTTGGCGAAGCGTTTGGCTGATTCCTTGAAGGCTTCCGGGGTTTTGATCGGGGGTGCGGCGGCGCCTTCCGGATTGACGATGATGGCTTTCAGGCCTTTGGCGCCCATGACCGCACCTACGCCGCCGCGGCCGGCATGGCGCGACGGGCGCAGCTCGGGGTCAGTGAACGCGATGCTCGCGGCAGTAAGACGAAACTCCCCGGCGCGGCCAATGGTGATGTAGCTGCACTTGTCGCCGTACTGGCGCACGAGTTCAGCAACAGCGTCGTAGTTGTCCAGCCCGTTGACCGTACAGGGAACGAGCTTCGCGCTGTCTTGTGCCAGCTCAAGCTGGTACCAGGCGCCGTCTTCGGCAATGTCCTCGACAATAAGCGCAGTGACGCCCATTTTTGCGAGATGCCCGCCCGGTTGGCCGCCGGAGTTGGCTTCCTTGATGCCGCCGGTCATGGGGCTTTTGCAGCCGAC
>CAZFHE010000275.1:0-7365 GCA_964518615.1 uncultured Dechloromonas sp.
CGTCGCCGATGTAGCGGCGGCCATCGGCCAGATCGCCGGGATAGGCGATGAACAGATCGCCCGGCCGTATCTGGCGGCTGTCGTCGGCGGCCCCGCTCGGGAGGACGCCGAGCGAGTCGATCAGGTGGCGCGGCGTGCTCATAAGGGCTCCTTGTCGGCGCGGGCGGCCGCGAGTTGCAGCGGCGCATCGAGCGGCACGCCCAGGGTGCGCAGAGCGCCGGCGGCGATACGCGAAAAGACCGGGCCCGCGACATCGCCGCCGTAATAAGCGCCGGTCGTCGGCTCGTCGATCATTACCGCGATGACCAGGCGCGGATCGCTGATGGGCGCGATGCCGACGAAGGAAGCGATGTATTTCCTGGCATAGACGCCGTTCTCGATCTTGTGGGCCGTGCCGGTCTTGCCGCCGACCCGGTAGCCGGCGACGCGGGCCTTCGGCGCGGTGCCGCCCGGCTGCACGGCCATTTCGAGCATCAGACGCAATTCGCGCATGGTCTGCGGCGAATAGACGCGCCCGCCATGCACGGGCGTCTCGTCGACGCTCAGTAGCGACAGCGGCATCAATTCGCCGTCATTGGCGAACACGGTATAGGCGCGGGCCAACTGGATGAGGCTCACCGCGATGCCGTGGCCGTAGGACATGGTCGCTTGTTCGATGGGCCGCCAGCTCTTCCAGGGCCGCAGGCGGCCATTGACCTCGCCGGGGAAGCCGAGATTGGGCATCTGGCCAAAACCGAGCTTGTCGTATAGCTCCCACATTTCCTTCGGGGAAAAATCAAGCGCGATTTTGACCGTGCCGATATTGGAGGATTTCTGGATTACCTCGGCGACCGTCAGCACCGCATGCGGATGAGCATCGGAAATGGTCGCGTTGCCGATGGTCATCCGCCCCGGCGCAGTGTTGATGGGCGTATTGACGGAAACCTTGCCTTGTTCGAGCGCCAGCGCCGCGATGAAGGGCTTCATCACCGAACCCGGCTCGAAGGTGTCGGTAATGGCGCGATTGCGTAGCGCCGCGCCAGAGAGCTTCTGACGGTTGTTGGGGTTGTAGGTCGGCCAATTGACCAGGGCCAGGATTTCGCCATTGCGGGCATCGACGACAATGGCGCCGCCGGCCTTGGCCTTGTGGGCGTCCATGGCCGCCTTCAACTGGCTGTAGGCGAGGTACTGGATTTTGGAATCGAGCGCGAGGCGAATGTCTTTTCCATCCTGCGGCGGCCTGGTCGCGCCGACATCCTCGACGATATTGCCGCGCCGGTCGCGGATCACCGTGCGGTTGCCCGGTCGGCCCAGCAGGCTTGGCTGGAAGGCGAGTTCGACGCCTTCCAGGCCCTTGCCGTCCACGCCGGTGAAACCGACGATATGGGCGGTCATGTCGCCGCTCGGGTAGAAGCGGCGGTATTCCTTTTCCTGATGAATGCCCGGCAATTTCAGCGCGGCGATGCGCGCGCCGGTTTCCGGCGAAACCTGGCGGCGGATATAGACGAAATTCTTGTCGAGGGCGATCTTGCCATCCAGTTCGCGCACGCCCATTTCCAGAAGGCCGGCCAACTGGCGCTTCTGTTCCAGCGTCATGGTGCGCGCATCGCCGGGAATGGCCCAGATCGACTGCATGGGCGTCGACACCGCCAGCACGTCGCCGTGACGATCGACAATCTTGCCGCGCGAGGCGGATACCTCGATATCGCGGCGATAGCGCGAATCGCCCTTTTCCTGCAAAAAGTCGTTATTGATTACCTGCAAGTAGAAGGCGCGGACGATCAGCGCCAGCAGGGCCGCCAGCAGCAAGAGGCCGACCATGCGCGAGCGCCAGCCTTGTAAGGCCAGTTCCAGCACCGGACTTTCGGTATAGCGATGACCGCGTTGCGGACGGCGGCGAACGACCATCAGCGTCCTCCCGCCGGCCGGGCCGCCATCACGATGGGACGCCCGGCGATATCCGGCTGGACCATGCGCAGCCGTTCGCGGGCAATCTTCTCGATGCGCGGATGGGTGGCCCAGGTCGACATTTCCAGTTGCAACTGGCCGTATTCGACATCGAGCTGGCGCGCTCGCTCCTGCTCCTGCTCAAGTTCCTGGAAAAGCTTGCGCGCCCGGTGCTGCGAGGTCACCAGCGCCAGCGCGCAGACCACCAGAAGAAGCAAAAGGCTCATGTTGAAGCGCAGCATCAGAGCTTCTCCGCGACCCGCATCACGGCGCTGCGCGCGCGCGGATTGGCCGCCACCTCGGCGGGCTCGGGACGGATCGCACGGCCGATCTGGCGCAGCTTGGGCCGAGGCAATTGATCGGCGCGCAACGGCAAGCCCTTGGGCAGCGTATCGGGCGAGGCCTGGGCGCGCATGAACTGCTTGACGATGCGATCTTCCAGCGAATGAAAACTGATCACCACCAGCCGTCCGCCCGGTTTCAACAGGGCCAGCGCCTGGGGCAGGGCTAGCGCCAGCTGGCGGAGCTCTTGATTGATATGAATCCGTAGAGCTTGAAAGCTGCGCGTCGCCGGGTCCTGCCCTGGTTCACGGGTGCGCACGGCCGAGCGTACGAGGGCCGCGAACTGAGCTGTTGTGACAACAGGTTGTTCGAGCCGAGCAGCCACAACCTTCTTTGCAATCTGGAAAGCAAACCGTTCTTCGCCATAATTTTTAATAACCTCCGTGATTTCCCTCAATTCGGCCCGCGCCAGCCACTCCGCCGCCGTCTCGCCCTGCGTCGTATCCATGCGCATATCGAGCGGCGCGTCGTGGCGGAAGCTGAAACCGCGCTCCCCGTCGTCAATCTGCGGCGACGACACCCCGACATCGAACAAAATTCCGTCAAGCTCAAAGCCCCCGGCGTCGCGCGCCGCCTCGGCCAATTCGCCGAAAGCCCGGTGCAGCAACAAAAAACGCGCATCGGCGATCAACGCGCCGGCGGCAATGGCCTCGGGATCGCGATCCAGCGCAATCAGCCGGCCCGCCGGGCCCAGCGCGGAAAGCAGGCGGCGGCTGTGGCCGCCGCGGCCGAAAGTGGCATCCAGATATACGCCGTCCGTCTTGATCGCCAGGGATTCCACCGCCTTGTCCAGCAGCACCGTGACGTGGGTGCGATCCGCGGTCACCGCGGCGCTCACAGCGCCAGATCCCCGAAGCAGCCCGGCAACTCGCCGCTGGACATCAGCTCGGCCGCCAGATCGTTTTGCTGTTTCCAGGCCGCCTCGCTCCAGATTTCGAAATGGCTGCCCATGCCGACCAGATAGACGGTTTTTTCCAGTTGAGCGTATTCGCGCAACTCGGGCGCGACCAGAATGCGCCCCGCCGAATCGGCTTCCTCGGTGCGCGCATTGCCGACCAGCACGCGCTTGATGGGCGCGGCGCGCGGATCGAGGCTGGATGCCTTCAGGATCTGGTCGCGGATCGGCTGCCAGGCCGGCGCGGGATAGAGCAAGAGGCAACGATGCGGGTGCGCGGTCAGGACCAGCGAACCCTCGGCGGCGGCGAGCAAGGACTCGCGGTGTCTTGCCGGTATGGCAAGCCGCCCCTTGGCATCCAGACTGAGCGCCGTCGCTCCCTCGAACATTTCGCCCCTCGTTTACCCACTTTTCAACACATTTTCCCACTTTAGGGCAAGGAATCGGCGCAGTCAAGGTAAAAATGGACTTTTTTCTTACGCAACAATGACTTAGAGCCGGTTTGCTCAGGTTGTGCGAGAAAAATAATCCTTAAAAATCAAAGGGCGAAAAATGACTCTTAAAGTAACTTGTGAGCATTGTGAGCGGTGCGGGCCAATCCCTGATCGCCCGGATCGGACAAGGAGCGAGAAAGGGGGCTGACAACAAACGGAGAAGCGACGGCGGACAGGGGCGTGGGCCAAGCCGCTTGCCGCCGCCGCCAGCGGGCGAGGGGCGCGAAGAGGCGTAAGCGCAATGCGCTTCGCTTATTGCGCCCTACCGAATTTCACACCAATTCAAGGGTATGGCGGTTCATGCAGGCTCGTTATTTCAGCTTGGCGCTGAGTGCGGCCGAGCATCATCCCGCCGGAAAACGCTGACCGCGTCGCGCTGCATTCGCGCCTCGCACGATAGGTAGCGCATGGACGCGACGCCGCTTCAAGCCTGCTCGGGATGGGCGGCCCCGGGTGGGGCCGGGGCGGCGTGTTTTGGCGCTCGAACGGCGTCGAGCGCGATTTCTTAGGGGGTCTGGGACAGCTTCTGCTCGATGCGCGTCAGCGGCACCGCGCCCGGCACCCGCTCGCCATCGACGAAGAAGAGGGTCGGCGTGCCGGAAATGTTGAGGCGCCGGCCAAATTCCTGGTTGCGCGCCACGGCCGAGGCGTCGCAATTCTCGCGCCCGGACGGGGTCTTGCCATCGACCATCCATTCTTTCCAGGCCTTGGCGCGATCGGCGGAACACCAGATTTGCTTCGATTTGCGCACCGAATCCTCGGACAGGATGGGGTAGAGGAAGATGTGGAGGGTGATGTTGTCGAGTTTCTGCAATTCCTTGGCGAGCCGCTTGCAGTAGCCGCAATTGGGATCCTCGAAGACAGCCAGCGAGCGCTTGCCATCGCCGCGCACGATCTTGATCGCCTGTTCCAGGGGCAGATCGGCGAAACGGATCGCGGTCAGCTTGCGCAGGCGTTCCTCGGTGACGTTTTTCATGCTGCGCCCGTCGATCAACTGGCCGCCGACCATGATGGCGCTGATTTTTTCGTCGGTGTAGAAGATATTGCCATCCGCGTAGACTTCATACAGGCCGAGATAACCGGCCTTGGTCACGCTTTCGACCTTGGCGCCGAGGCGCTCCTCCATGGCCTTGCGGATGTCGGATTCGTCCGCCGCAACAACGGGATGGGCAAGGATGGCACAGACCAGCGCCAACAATTTCTTCAACATGGGGGTCTCCTAGGGGGCAAGCGCGTCGCGCGCCGGGGCATTTTATTTAATTAATCCAGCAAGCCAATAGATCGTATTGCTGCCCCCATCCCGGCCTTCCCCCGCCAGCGGGGGAAGAAGTCGGATTTCCTCCCCCGCTGGCAGGGGAGGGTGGGGCAGCGGCGCCAGGATCAGGCGGGGCCGCCGCCAGAAGGCGGTTTGTTCGGGCGCGGACGCCGATTATTGGTCCGGGAGCGATGTTTTTTCTGGGCATTGCCAGGGCCGCCGGATTTGCCATGGGGCAGGGGCGGGCGTCCGCCCGTGGCCGCCTCGTTGCCCGAGATGCGGTTGCCGGGGGCTAGCTGAATTTCCAGTTCGATGATTTCGTCCCATTGCTCGTCGCTGCGGTCGCGCTCGGGAATGGACAACAATTCGCGCAGGCGGCGGCGGTTATCGCTGGGCGGTGGCGCGATATTCGGAACTTCGGCGGGGTTTTCAGGATTGTCGGATTGAGTCATCGCAAATTAAAACGGAGTCCGCTCGTCACGGACTCCGCGATAGAAGGGAGGCCAATTTTACTTCTTCTTGGCGGCAACAGAGGCTTTGAATGCCGCGCCGGCGGTAAACTTCGGCACCGTGGTGGCCGGAATCTTCAGCGTGGCGCCGGTTTTCGGGTTCTTGCCGGTGCGCGCGGCGCGCTTGGCCGACTTGAACGTGCCGAATCCAACGAGCGTGACCGACTCCCCCTGGGTCACGGTCTTGACCACTGCCGTGATGATGGCTGATAGCGCCTTGTCGGCGGCAGCCTTGGTAATACCAGCTTCTTTTGCAGCAACTTCGACCAACTCGGATTTATTCATCTAAGTGCCTCCTAGTTACCTGTATTGAATGAAGAAAACTGGCCGTCTGAACGGCAGCCCGCTAAAAGTAGCACACCTTCCCGGCGAAGTGTTGCCCCGAAAAGCCTTTATTCCTTGACTTTGCCCCATTCTTTGCGCTTTGGAGACGGCCTTTGCCGAGAAGGGAAAAGACCCCGGCCAGGCCGGGGTTGCGACGCCCCCACGCGCCTGGCATTAATTTTTCTCTTCTGCCTCGGCGACTTCCGCCGGCTTCTCGCCGTGGCTCATGATGACGGCCCCCTCGTTCTGCACGCCGATGTGCTGGTCGATGGCCGGCAACTGGTGGGCAATGCCCTTGTGGCAATCAATGCAGGTCTTGCCTTCGGCGAAAGCCTCGGGATGCTGCTTGGCCGCCCGCTTGCCCTGCTCGGTGTAGTCCATGTAGTCGTAGCTGTGGCAGTTGCGGCATTCTTGTGAATCATTGGCCTTCATCCGCCGCCACTCGTTTTGGGACAGCTGGGCGCGCTTGGCGTTGAATTTCTCCGGCGTGTCGATGGAGCCGAGAATCTTGTGAAAGACCTCGTTGGATGCCTGGATCTTGCGGATCATCTTCGGCCCCCACTCTTTCGGCACATGGCAGTCCGGGCAGGTGGCGCGCACGCCGGTGCGGTTGGTGTAGTGGATGGTGTTCTGGTATTCGCGGAAGACGTTTTCTTCCATCTCGTGGCAGGAGATGCAGAAGGCTTCCTGGTTGGTCGCCTCGAGCGCCCAGTTGAAGCCGCCCCAGAACACGACGCCGGCGACAAACAAGGAGAGGGCGGTGAATAGGCCGATGCGCCTGATCCAGGCAGGCAGGTAGTTTTGAAGGCTCATCATTCCCCCCTCTTGGCGGCCGGCTTGTAGGTATTTTCGACGAGCGGCTTGGCGTCGAATTGCGGCACATGGCATTGCATGCAGAAATAGCGCCGCGGCGAAATGTTCTTGAGCTTCTTGTCGTCACGGTCCAGATAGTGCGACTTGGCGACCCGGGTGGCGCCGGTTTCCTCGGCGCGCTCCTTGGAGTGGCAGTCCATGCACTTGTTGAAATTTTGCGTGATGTTGTAGCCCTTGACGGTGTGCGGAACCAGCGGCGGCTGTTTCTGGTAATCGCGAGGAATGATGTCCGAATCCCGCTCCGGCCGGAACATATCCACTTTCGATGCCTCTTCGATCGCCACGTCACCCCGCTCCGACAGCAATTTCTCCTGGGCTGTCGCGAAACCGGCCCCGGAGAGGAGCACGGCGGATGCCAGGGCCAGCGTTGTGATGAATCTCATGATGACTTACCTCCAAGTCGCGGCCGCGCTGATCGCGGCCGCCTGTCGCTTGTTATTCGTCCGGACCCTCAGGCGCGGGCGACCTTGACCGCGCACTTCTTGTAATCGGTTTCCTTTGAAATCGGGCAGGTGGCATCCAGCGTCAGCTTATTGACCAGACGCCCGGCATCGAAGAAGGGAATGAAGACCAGGCCGCGCGGCGGCTTGTTGCGCCCCCGCGTCTCGACGCGCAGCACGATTTCGCCGCGCCGCGAGCTGACCTTGACCTCCATGCCGCGCTGCAAGCCGCGTTTCTTGGCATCGTCCGGATGCATGAAAACCACGGCGTCCGGGAAGGCCTTGTACAGTTCGGGCACGCGCCGGG
>CAZFHE010000276.1:0-6889 GCA_964518615.1 uncultured Dechloromonas sp.
CCATCGGCTCGCCGCTCATCACGTAGTGACGGATTTCGTGCTCGTCGAGTTGGCGAAAACGCACTTCGCTTGTGGACAGCGCATACTCGATGCGCCCCTGGTAGGTCACCGCGACGCCGGTCAGCACGCGATGGGTCTGCCCCGACAGGCGGCGCAGGATGGCGATGGCGTCGGCTGCATCGACCGGCTTGCCGATGATTTGCCCGTCGAATTCCAGCGTCGTGTCGGCGGCCAGTATGGGCCGGGGCGGCAAGCGCCGCTCGGTGACGAGGCGCTGCCCGTGCAAGGCCTTGGCGCGCGCCATGCGCTCGACGTAGGCGACCGGATGTTCGCCCAGGCCGGGCGTCTCGTCGGTTTCGCTATCGACCCGGGCGCCTTCGCGAATCAGCACGGTATCGAAGGCGATCCCGATCTGGGTCAGCAATTCGCGCCGCCGTGGGCTGCGGGAAGCAAGATATAGACGCATGGACATAGTGTAGACAAGGGCGCGGTCAATGGGAAAGGCTGAGGCTGGGAAAGGCCGGCGCGCCGCCTCAGCCTTCGCGATGATAGGGATGGTTTTTCAACACGCTGACGGCGCGGTACAACTGCTCGCACAGCAAGAGCCGCGCCATGCCGTGCGGCAGGGTCAGGCTGGAGAGGCGCAGGCGGTCGTCGGCCTGTTGCTTGAATTCCTCGTCCAGACCGTCAGCGCCGCCAATCAACAAGGCCGTATCGCGCCCGTCCCGCATCCAGGCTTCGAGCCGGCGGGCCAGTTGCAGGGTGGTCAGATCCTCGCCCTTTTCATCGAGCACGACGATGCGGCTGCCGCCCGGCAGGGCTTCTCGGATGCGCAGCTTCTCGGCGGCCAGGAGTTGTTCGCGGTTTTTCGAGCCGCGCGGCTCGGGCTTGATTTCGACGATATGAAGCGGCAATTGGCGCGGCATGCGCTTTCGGTACTCGGCGCAGCCTTCGCCGACCCAGGCGGGCTGGCGATGACCGACGGCGAGCACGGAAAGCTTCATCCGGCGGCGACCCGCTCCGCCGCTGTGCGACGCCGGGCCGGCGTCGTCTGCCACAGCTCTTCGAGATTGTAGTAAAGGCGAACGCCCGGTTGCATGACATGGACCACGATATCGCCGAGATCGACCAGCACCCATTCGCCGACCTCCTCGCCTTCGGTGGAAAGCACCTCGGCGCCCGCTTCGCGCGCCTTGTCCTGAACATTCCGGGCTAGCGCCTTGACCTGGCGGTTGGAGTCGCCGGTGGCGATGACCAGGCGATCGAACAGCGAGGTGAGCTTGGCGGTATTGATGACTTCGATGTCCTTGCCCTTGATATCCTCCAGGGCGTCCACGACAATTTTTTGCAGCTTCTTGGTATCCATCAGGTATTTCTGTAAAGAGAGTGAGTCTGAATATAGTCGAGCACCTTGTCCGGCAGCAAGTAGCGGGCCGAGCGCCCCGCCGCCTGATATTGCCGGATCTGCGTGGCCGAAATGGCCAATTGGGTCATCTCGACGCTGACGATGCAGCCTGCCGGCAGAGCGCGCAGCGCCGCCGCGTCGCATCGCTGGCGGGCGGCGAATTCTGCCGCCAAGGCCGGCGGCAGCGTGTCCGGGGCGATGGGAAAGCCGGGGCGGTGCGAGATGGCGATATGGGCGAGCGCAAAGAGTTCGCGCCAGCGCCGCCAGCTTTCCAGGCCGGCGAAGGCATCGGCCCCCAGCAAGAGCGCCAGCGGTTGGGCCGCGCCCAGCTCGGCGCGCAGGCGCTCCAGCGTCGGCACGGTGTAGCTCGGCGAATCCGCCTCGACTTCGGCGGCATCGACCACAAAGCGGGGATTGCCGGCAACGGCCAGACGCACCATATCCAGGCGCTGACGGGCGCTGACCCCGGGCGGGCCGCGATGCGCCGGCTGGCCGGCGGGAATCCAGCGCACGCCGCCCAGAGCCAGCCTTTCCATGGCTTCCTCGGCCAGCCGCAGGTGGCCGAAATGCACCGGATCGAAGGTTCCGCCGAAAAGGCCAAGCGGCTCAGACGATTTCGGATATGCCAAAGATGTCTCGATAACTGGCATAGAAACTGGCGAAAATCACCGGCGCCATGACCAGCGCCATGAATACGATCAGTAGCGAACTGATGAGAGCGCCAAGCCCGGGCAGCAACGCCGCCAACAGGCCGAGCAGCAGGGCGGGGGCGATGCCGCCAAAGAGCAGCACGGCCGCGCCGTAGGCGAGGAAGGCCCGCCAGTTGATCCAGCAGGCGACAAAACTGAAAAACAGCGCCTTGGCGAGCGGCTGGCGGTGCCAGGCGGCGAGCACCGGGGCGAACCACCAGGCCATCAGCACCGGCGTCAGCATGACCAGTACGAAGAGCGCCGGCAGCGCGAAGTCGACATCCTTGGCCGCCGCCCGTTCGTCGGGTTTGGAGGCTAGCAGGGTGCGCAAGAGATCGCCGCCGTCGATGATGGCTGACAGGCCGAGGATGCCCAGGGTCACCACCAGGTACAGGGCGCCGAGGGCCAGCAGGGTGCGCGTATTCTCGCGCAGCCCGCCATACAGGGTCTGGATGCCGGCCGCCTGACCGCGCTCGATATTGCGCGCCGCCTGCATCAGCCCGACCGACAGGCCGGGAGCGATCATCGAGGCGGCGATGGCCCCGATGAAGGGCAAGACGTTGAGGAGAATGATGGTCGCCCAGTAGCTCACGACCAGCAGCGACAGGATGGGCGGATTGCGGCGAAAAATGGCAAAGCCGGTGAATAGCCAGCGCCAGCCGGCGGCGGGTGATACGGTCTGGGCGCGCACGGCCTAGGCTCCCTCGAAAATGTCGCGGTAGGAGGCATATACCGCGCCGGAAAAAATGGGCAATAGCAGCAGCAGGCCGAGGCCGAGCGGCATCATGGCGAAGAAGAGCGCGACGGCCAGGAAAATACCGAAAATCACCATCGCCACCCAGTTTTTTGCGCCGGCCGCGAAACTGGCGCGCATCGCGGCGCTCGGTTTCATGTCGTGGAACAGCACCAGGGCCGGGGCGAACCAGGTGGCCATGATGACCGGCACCGACAAGACCATGACCAGCAGCCCGGCCAGCATGATGCCGCCGAAGGTGATGCCGAAGCCCGCCACGCTGCCGGTGATGGCCCCGCCGAGCAGGCCGCCGCTGACCAGCAGGAAGGCCATGAAGGCGAGGCCGAAAACGCTGGCCGCGTAGATGACGCCGACCATGACCAAGGGGCTTGCGTTATGGCGAAAACCGATGAAGAGGTCGGCGATCTGCGCCTCGCCGTCGCTCGTCGCCAGTTGGCGGCAAATCTGATACATGCCCGCGCCGAATAACGGCACCAGCAGATGGGCGGCGATCTGGCCGAAAAAGGGAACGACGGAAATGGCCATCAGGATGACCAGCAGCAATACCGTGCAGCCGATCCAGATGCCGGGATTGGCGAGAAACAACAGCCAGCCCTGCTGTAGCCAGTCGAAACAGGCGCCGCCATCGACTTCGCGGCTTTCGCCGGTAAATGGCGCTGGCGGGAGGGGAAAGGCGGGGGGTGGGGTCATGATGAGATGCTAATGGGGGCGCTCGGACGGGGCAAGGCGCAGGTTTTCCAGTAGACGGCGGAAATGGTCCGGGTCTTTGACCGTGACCACTTCACCAGAACGCGGCCGGCGGCGCTTCCCCGCGCGGCAGCCAGACGCCATTTCTTCAGGCCCGGCCGGGGTGAAAACAGCCAGGGCTTACCAGCTATGGATGGTCCACATCGGCGGCCGCGTCGGGCGCGGCTCGATATCGGTTTCAATGAAAATGCCGTCGCCGTGACGGTCGATCAGATAGTAGGGCTTGCCGACCGCCGGCGTGACCTTGACCATGTAGAGCTTTCCGCCCGACCGGAATTCCTCGCGCGTATCCTTCTCGCTCCTGACGATGGTCACTTCGGGTTCGAGCGCCGAATCGAAGGCTTCCATGCCCGGCGGCGGCGGCGGAATGGCCGGCAGCGGCTGCGCGGCGGGCGCCTGGGCCCAGACAGGCAGGGCGGCAAGCAGCAGTAGGGGAAGAAGGCGGCGCATGGGGAAATTCCTCGCTAATCGAATGCCGATTTTATTACAGGTTCAGCAACTGCTCGTGCTCGGCGGGCAAGGGGCCGAAGGGGCGCGCCTCGTAATGCTTGAAAATGGCTTCGACCACCCCCTCCGGTTCGTCGATGATCTGGATGAGATCCATGTCCTCCGGGTCGATCATGCCTTCGCCGACCAGGCGCTCGCGGAACCAGTCCAGCATCCCTTGCCAGAAGGCCGAGCAGACCAAAATCAGCGGAATCTTGCGGGCCTTGCCGGTCTGCAACAGGGTCAGGGCCTCCATCAGTTCGTCCAGGGTGCCGAAGCCGCCGGGCATCACCACATACGCGCTGGCGAATCGGACGAACATGTATTTGCGGGCAAAAAAGTGGCGGAAGGTCTGCGAGATGTCCTGATAGGGATTGCTCGTCTGCTCGTGCGGCAACTGAATGTTGAGGCCGACCGAAGGCGATTTGCCGTAGAAAGCGCCGCGATTGGCCGCTTCCATGATCCCCGGCCCGCCGCCGGAAATGACGGAAAAGCCGGAATCGGACAGTAAGCGGGCCGTTCTCTCGGTCAGTTCGTAATAAGGCGTGCCTTCCCGGGTCCGGGCGCTGCCGAAAATGGTGACCGCTGGCTTGATCGCCGCCAGGCGATCAGTCGCTTCGACGAACTCTGACATAATGCCGAAAATCCGCCAGGCCTCGCGGGCCGAGTTTGGCCGCAACGGAGACTCGGCGCCCGTACCCATCATCAGTTTTGAATTTTCCACCACGATCCATGCCTCTCTTGTTGTTGGTAGACGGCTCGTCCTACCTTTATCGCGCCTTCCATGCCCTGCCCGACTTGCGCAACCAGTCGGGAGAGCCGACGGGCGCCATCTATGGCGTCCTGAACATGCTACGTCGTCTGGAAAGCGACTACAAGGCCGACTACAAGGCCGTCGTCTTCGATGCCAAGGGCAAGACCTTTCGCGACGAGTGGTTTGCCGCCTACAAGGCGCACCGCCCGCCGATGCCCGATGAGCTGGTTCGCCAGGTCGAACCGCTGCACGCCGCGATCCGGGCCGCCGGCTGGCCGCTCCTGATGATCGACGGCGTCGAGGCCGACGACGTGATCGGCACGCTCGCTCGCCAGGCCGAGGCCGCCGGCATCGAGACCCTGATTTCCACCGGCGACAAGGATTTGACCCAGTTGGTCGGGCCGCGCGTGCGCTGGTTCAATACCATGAGCAACGAAATGCTCGACGAAGCCGGCGTCGAGCAGAAATTTGGCGTGCCGCCTTCCCGGATGGTCGATTATCTGGCCCTGGTTGGCGATGCCGTCGACGGCGTGCCGGGCGTCGCCAAGTGCGGCCCCAAAACAGCCGTCAAATGGCTGACGCAATTCGGCTCGCTGGATCAAATCATGGCCCGCGCCGATGAAATCGGCGGCGTGGTCGGCCAGAATCTGCGCGAGCATCTGGATTTTCTGCCCCTGGGCAAGAAGCTGGTGACCGTCGTGTGCGATCTCCCCGGCCTGCCGCAAGCCGCCGAACTGAGCGCCGCGCCGCCTGATACCGACGCCTTGCGCGACATCTATGCCCGCTACCAGTTCCGCTCCTGGCTGGGCGAGCTTGGCAATGGATCGAGCGCCGGCAGCGCCATTCAGAACACCGCGCAGGCCCCCCTCCCCCCCCGGCGGGGGGGGGGGGGGGGGGGGGGGGGGCCCAGAGGATCAGCCGCTCCCCCATCCCGGCCTTCCCCCGCAGGCGGGGGAAGGAGAAAGCCCCGCCGCCCCAGGCGCTGTGCAGTACGAAACCCTCCTCGACTGGCCGAAATTCGAGACCTGGCTCCAAAAAATCGACGCGGCGCAACTCACCGCCCTCGATACCGAAACCACCAGTCTCGATACCTTCGCCGCGCAAATTGTCGGCATTTCGCTGTCGGTCGAAGCCGGCGCGGCCTGTTACATCCCGCTCGCCCACACCGCTCCCGGCGCGCCGGAGCAATTGCCGCGCGAGGCTGTGCTCACCCGTCTCAAGCCCTGGCTGGAGGATGCCCGCAAGAAAAAAGCGCTGCAAAACGCCAAGTACGATCAGCATGTGTTCGCCAATCACGGCATCCGGCTCGCTGGCGTCGTCCACGACACCCTGCTGCAAAGCTATGTGCTCGAATCCGACAAGGGCCACGATCTCGGCCAGTTGTGCAGCCGCCACCTCGGGCTAGCCACCATTGCCTACGAAGATTTGTGCGGCAAGGGCGCGAAGCAAATCGGCTTCGACCAGGTCGATATCGAGCGCGCCGCCGTCTATGCCGCCGAGGACGCCGATGTCACATTGCGCATTCACCAGGCGTTGCATCCGCGCATCGAAGCCGAGCCTGGCCTTTCGCGCATTTATCACGATATCGAAATGCCGGTGCGGCAGGTGATCTGGCAAATCGAGCGCAACGGCATCCTGGTCGATGCAGAAACGCTGGCCCGCCAGAGTCACGCCATGGGGCAGAAAATCATGGCGCTGGAAGCCGAGGCTTACGCGCTGGCTGGCCAGCCCTTCAATCTCGCCTCGCCGAAACAGTTGGCCGACATTCTGTTCGTCAAGCAGGGCCTGCCCGTCAAGAAAAAAACCCCCAGCGGCGGCCCCTCGACCGATGAAGAAGTGCTGGCCGAACTGGCGCTCGACTACCCCCTGCCCAAGCTCTTGCTTGAACACCGCAGCCTTTCCAAGCTCAAGGGAACCTACGCCGACAAGCTGCCGCGCATGATCGAGTCGAAAACCGGCCGGGTGCACACCCATTTTTCGCAAGCCTCGGTGGTCACCGGGCGGCTGGCCTCCAGCGATCCCAATTTGCAAAACATCCCGGTGCGCAGCGAAGA
>CAZFHE010000277.1:0-2411 GCA_964518615.1 uncultured Dechloromonas sp.
GCTGATGCGGCAAGACCCGGACATTGTCATGATCGGCGAGATTCGCGACCTGGAAACGGCGGAAATGGCGGTGCAGGCCGCGCTGACTGGCCATCTGGGGCTATCGACCCTGCATACCAACGATGCGCCCTCGGCGGTTACCCGCCTGCTCGACCTGGGAGTGCCCGCCTACCTGATCAATTCGACCCTGCTCGGCATCATGGCCCAGCGCCTGGTGCGCACCCTCTGCCCGCACTGCAAAAAGGCGGTTCCCATCGGCGACGAGCAGCGGGCGGCCTGGCGCGCGCTGGTGGCGCCGTGGAAGGCGGCGGAACCGGCGCGCCTGTGGCAGCCCGTCGGCTGTCTCGAATGCCGGATGACCGGCTACGCCGGGCGCGTCGGCATTTACGAAATTCTGCTCAACTCGGCCGAGGCGCGTAAGCTGATCACGCCGCAGATGGAGGCGGCCCGCCTGCGCGACCAGTGCTATCGCGAGGGGATGCGGCCCTTGCGTGTTTCCGGGGCGATGAAGGCCGCCCAAGGCATCACCTCGCTGGAGGAAGTCATCAAGGTCGCGCCGCCGGCCGACGAGGCTTGATCCGGCTCAGCGCCCACGGTGACTGATAGGCGGCTTGGGCGTAATCGGTTTTCCGCCGGGCTTGCCCGGCGCGTGCGGCGGCGGGCGAGGCCGTGGCGGTTGGAGTTGTCCGGGGCCAACGTAATACGGCGCCGGCACATAAACCGGCTCGACCGCCGCTGGCGGCGAGGGCGCTTGCCGCATTTCATCTCGTTCGCGCGCCTGTTGTTCTTGTTTTTCTTGCTTTTCCTGTTGTTTTTCCTTTTCCCGGCGGGCATTCAGATGCTGTTCGGCCTGTTCGCGCAGGCGCTGTGCCTCAAGCGCCGCGCGTTCGCGCTCCTCGTCGGACACCGTATCGCCAGCGACCACTTTCACCGCCTGGCCGCCATCGGCGCAGGCTTCGGCCTGGATGAGCGTTCGTCCGTCAGGCAGACGGCACTGGTAGGCATCGGCCATGGCGGTCGGGGCCATGAAGAGCAGCGGCAGTAGCAGAAGAGGGGGCAATTGCCGGTTCATGAGGGCGCTGAGGCTTGCTATTGATGCAGTACCGCGCGGCGGCGGGAGTACAAAAAGTAGACGGCCAAGCCCAGCGCCAGCCAGAGCAAAAAGGCGATCCAGGTTGAGATGCGCAGATGAGCCATCAGGAAGAGGCAAAAGGCCACCGACAACAGCGGCACCACCGGAACGCCTGGGCAGAGGAAGGCGCGCGGCAGTTCCGGGTGAGTGCGGCGCAGCACCAGCACGGAAATGGAAATCAGCGCGAAGGCCGACAAGGTGCCGATGTTGATGAGCTCGGCCAGCACGTTGAGCGGCACGAAGGCGGCGATGGTGGCGAAAACAATGCCGACGGTCCAAGTGGCGACATGAGGCGTCGCGTGCTTGGGGTGCACCGCCGACAGCCGCCGGGGCAACAGGCCATCGCGCGACATGGCGAAGATGATGCGGGTCTGCCCGTAGGTCATCACCAGAATCACCGTAGTCATGCCGACGATCGCGCCCAGATCGACGAAGCCCGCCACCCAGTTCTCCCCGGCCAGTTGCAGCGCGAGCGACACCGGATGATCGACCCCGGCGAACTGCTGAAATGGCACGATGCCCGTCATGATCGCCGCCATGGCCACATACAGCACCGCGCACACCACCAGCGAGCCAATGATACCGATTGGCAGATCGCGACGCGGATTCTTCACTTCCTCCGCCGCCGAGGTGACAGCATCGAAACCGATGAAGGCGAAAAACACCAGCGCCGCCGCGCTGAATACGCCGGACGCGCCAAAGGGGGCAAATGGCCGCCAGTTGGCCGGTTCCACATGCCAGACGCCGACCGCGATGAAGAGCAGCACGACGCCAACCTTGATGGCCACCATCACATTGTTGAAGCGGGCTGATTCGCGCACGCCGTAAGCCACCAGGGCCGTGATGGTGAGCATGATCAGCAGGGCTGGCAGATTGATCACGGTCGCCACACCCGGTATCGAGCCGGGCGCGGCGGTCAGCGCCGCCGGCAGGGTGAGGCCGAAACCGGCCAGCAGCGACTGGAAATACCCCGACCAGCCGACCGATACCGCCGAAGTTGCCAGCCCGTACTCCAACAGCATATCCCAGCCGATCATCCAGGCGACGATCTCCCCCAGCGTGGCGTAACAGTAGGTATAGACGGAACCGGAAACCGGAATCGCCGATGCGAACTCGGCATAACACAGCGCGGCCAGACCGCAGGCCAGCGCGGCGATGACGAAAGACACCATCAACGCAGGCCCGGCGGTCAGCGCGCCGGTGCCGGTGAGCACGAAAATGCCGGTGCCGACGATGGCGCCGATGCCCAACAGAATCAAATCGAGCGGGCCGAGTACCT
>CAZFHE010000278.1:0-2563 GCA_964518615.1 uncultured Dechloromonas sp.
CAAGGGCACGTTCAAGGCCATGCCGCAGCGCTCCGAGCTGTCGCCGACCCTGAACGAGGGTCTCGTCATCGAACTTTATTCGAAGTAAGCACTGAGCAGAGGAAACCAGCCCATGCAAAACAGTGGACTTCTCAAACCCCGCATCATCGACGTGCAGAGCGTTTCGCCCGTGCAGGCCAAGGTGGTCATGGAACCGTTTGAACGCGGTTACGGCCACACCCTTGGCAATGCGCTGCGCCGCATCCTGCTGTCCTCGATGCCGGGTTACGCGCCGACGGAAGTCGGCATCGACGGCGTGCTCCACGAGTACTCGACCGTGGATGGCGTGCAGGAAGATGTCGTTGACATCCTGCTCAACCTGAAGGGGATCGTTTTCAAGCTGCATGGCCGCGATGCCGTGTCGCTGAATCTCTCCAAGGAAGGCGACGGCGTTGTCCGCGCGGGCGACATCGACTTGCCGCACGACGTGGAAATCATCAATCCGGAGCATGTGATCGCTCACCTCTCTCCTGGCGGCAAGCTCGCCATGGAAATCAAGGTCGAGAAGGGTCGCGGCTATGTGCCGGGCAATGTGCGCAATCTCGGCGATGCCAAGACCATCGGCAAGCTCGTGCTGGACGCCTCGTTCAGCCCGATCCGCCGCGTCGCCTACGCCGTTGAAAGCGCTCGCGTCGAGCAGCGCACCGACCTCGACAAGCTGATTGTCGACAGTGAGACCAACGGCGTCGTCGAGCCGGAAGAAGCCATCCGCTACGCTGCCCGCGTGCTGATGGAACAGCTCTCGGTCTTCGCCGATCTGGAAGGCACCGCCCCGGTCGCCGAAGCCTCGAAGCCGGCCCAGGTCGATCCGGTGCTGCTGCGCCCCGTCGATGATCTCGAACTGACCGTTCGCTCGGCGAACTGTTTGAAGGCCGAGAACATCTACTACATCGGGGATCTGATCCAGCGCACAGAAAACGAATTGCTGAAAACCCCGAATCTCGGCCGCAAGTCGCTGAACGAGATCAAGGAAGTCTTGGCCGCCCGCGGCCTGACGCTCGGCATGAAACTGGAAAATTGGCCGCCCGCCGGCCTGGAGAAGGTCTAAGGAAAGCAGGGGTTAGCGGCTAAAAACCGCTGACCCCCAGTCTCTAGCCTCTGGTTAATCAACCCACAAATAATCAACCGGCCACTTGCATTGCGCGGAGGCCGCATAAAAGAAGGAAACTGAAATGCGTCACCGCAACGGACTTCGCAAACTGAACCGCACCAGCAGTCATCGCCTGGCGATGCTGCGCAACATGACCGTCTCGCTTCTCAAGCACGAGGCCATCCGGACCACGCTGCCCAAGGCCAAGGAATTGCGCCGCGTCGTCGAGCCGATGATCACCCTCGGCAAGACCCCCACGCTCGCCAACAAGCGCCTGGCCTTCGACCGTCTGCGCGACCGCGACATGGTGGTCAAGCTGTTCGCCGAACTGGGACCGCGCTACGCCACCCGTCCGGGCGGCTACCTGCGCATCCTGAAGTGCGGCTTCCGCGTCGGCGACAACGCTCCGATGGCCTACGTCGAGCTGGTCGATCGTCCGGAGCCCGCCGAGGCTGTGGAAGTTGAGGAAGCGGCTGGCGAGTAAGCGCCGCTCAGTTTGCTGCAAGGCGGCGAATGAAAAAGGCCGGGTTGATCCCGGCCTTTTTCTTTTTTGTAAGTGAAACGGACTGCTGCGCGAATACGAACCCTGGTCGATGCGGCTGGCGTTTTCATTTTGGAGCAGGGAGCGTATCAGGTAACAGATTGATAAAATCAGCGCCCAGCCAACGGGACAAGGACAGGCAATGCAGAAAGGCGTAATAACCGAAGCAGATACCTGTCGTGAGTTCGTCACGCCCAGGTTGGTCGAGGCGGGTTGGGGCAGCGAGCCTTACGCCATCGGCGAGCAACGCAGTTTCACCAATGGGCGCATTATCGTTGCGGGCGGCAAGGTGCGACGCGGCCAGCAAAAACGAGCCGACTACCTGCTGTTTTACCGCCGCGATTTTCCGCTGGCCGTGGTCGAAGCCAAGGAAGCGGGCCTGCCAGCCGAAACCGGCGTGCAGCAGGCACGCGAATACGCTGAAATCCTCGGTCTCAAGTTCGCCTACGCCACCAACGGGCAGCGCATCATCGAAATCGACTACACCACCGGCACTGAGCGTGAGGTGAATCGCTACGCCACGCCGGATGAACTGTTTGCCCGCCTTGCCACGCACCTGCCGCAGACAGCCATGCAGCACCTGCTGGAACCGTTCAATCTGGTATCCGGCAAAGTGCCGCGCTACTATCAGCGGATTGCCATCCAGCGCGTGATCGAAGCTATCCTGCTTGGACAGAAGCGCATTCTCGCTACGCTGGCTACCGGCACGGGCAAGACCAATGTGGCGTTCCAAATTTGCTGGAAGCTCTGGAACAGCCGCTGGAACCGTACTGGCGAATACCGCCGCCCCAAAATCCTGTTCCTCGCTGACCGCAACATTCTGGTCGATGACCCCATGGCCAAGATGTTCGCGCCCTTCGCCGATGCCCGGCACAAGATCACCAGCGATGACA
>CAZFHE010000279.1:0-12189 GCA_964518615.1 uncultured Dechloromonas sp.
CGCGCCTTCATCATGCCGCGCATGACGCCGCGCGACAGCCGGAAAACCGCCTTCAGATTGGTGTCGATGACGGCATCCCACTCGTCGTCGCCCATGCGCATGGCCAGGTTGTCGCGGGTAATGCCCGCATTGTTCACCAGAATGCCGATGACGCCGAATTCCTTGGCCAGTTCGGCGAGCAGGGCATCGCACTGGGCCGCGTCGGTGACATTGAGCACAACGCCCCGGCCCTTGACGCCGGCCTCAAGGAGATAGGCGGAAATCTGGCCCGCGCCGGCCTCGCTGGTCGCCGTGCCGATCACGGTCGCGCCCTGACGCCCCAATTCCAGCGCGATGGCGCGGCCTATGCCGCGGGTGGCGCCGGTGACGAGCGCAATCTTATCGTTCAGCATGCTGCTCACTCCAGACTGAGATTGGCGTCGATGGAAGCGGCATCGGCCAGCGCGACGCCGGCGACGCCGTCGACGCAACGCTTGGTCAGGCCGGCCAGCACCTTGCCGGGGCCGCATTCGGCAATGGTCGAAACGCCCAGGGCCGCCATTTTCTGCACCGTCTCGACCCAGCGCACCGGGCGATAGGTCTGGCGCACCAGCGCATCCTTGATGCGCGCCGGATCGTTCTCGATGGCGACATCGACATTGTTGATGACCGGAATCACCGGCGTCTTCAATTCCAGTTCGGCCAGACGGGCCGCCAGTTTGTCGGCGGCAGGCCGGATCAGCGAGGAATGGAAGGGGGCCGACACCGGCAAGGCCTTGGCGAGCTTGGCGCCGCGCGCCTTGCAGGCGGCCATGGCGCGCTCGACGGCAGCCTTGTGGCCCGCGATGACGGTCTGGCCATTGGCATTGAAATTGACCGGCTCGACAATTTCGCCGGGCTGGCCTTGCTCTGCCTCCGCGCAGGCGGCGGCAATGCCGGCATCGTCCAGGCCGAGCACGGCGGCCATGGCCCCCGCGCCGAGCGGCACGGCCTCTTGCATCGCGGCGGCGCGAAGCCGCACCAGGGGCACGGCATCCTTGAAATCAAGGACGCCGGCGGCGACGAGCGCCGAGTATTCGCCCAGGCTATGGCCCGCGACGACGGCGGGCAGCTTGCCGCCCTTCTCCCGCCACAGACGCCAGGCGGCAATGCCGGCGGTCAGCATGACGGGCTGGGTATTGACGGTTTGCGCCAGGGCCTCGGCCGGGCCGTCGGCGACCAGCGCCCACAAATCCTCGCCCAGCGCGGCGGAAGCCTCGTCAAAGGTGGCGCGGATCACGGAAGCGTCAGCGGCGGCATCGCCGTAAGCCGCCATCATGCCAACGCTCTGCGAGCCCTGGCCGGGAAATACAAACGCAAAAGACATGTTCAGAGCCTCCTGATTCAGAACGCAAGCAAGGCCGCGCCCCAGGTGAAACCGCCGCCGACGCCTTCGAGCAGCACCTTGTGGCCGCGCCGGATGCGCCCGTCGCGCACGGCCTCGTCCAGGGCCAGCGGCACCGAGGCGGCCGAGGTATTGCCGTGGCGATCGACGGTCACGATGACCCGCTCGCGCGCAATGCCCAGTTTCTTGCCGGTGGCGTCGATGATGCGGATATTGGCCTGATGCGGGATCAGCCAGTCGAGGTCGGCTGTCGGGATGCCGGCGGCGGAACAAACTTCCTCGGCGGCCTCCGCCAGCACGCGCACCGCGAGCTTGAACACCGCTTGGCCGTCCATGCGCAGGAAGGGGTCGCCGGTCACCTGACCGCCGCAGACCTGCCCCGGCACATTGAGAATATGATTCTGGCTGCCGTCGGCATGCATCGCCGTGGCCAGAATGCCGGGACGCTCGGAAGCCTCCAGCACCACGGCCCCCGCGCCGTCGCCGAACAGCACGCAGGTGCTGCGATCATTCCAGTCGAGAATGCGGGAAAACACCTCGGCGCCAATGACCAGCGCCTTTTTGTGGCTACCCGAGGCGATAAATTTCTCGGCAATGCCAAGCGCGTACAGAAAGCCGCTGCACACCGCCTGCACGTCGAAGGCGGTAGCGCCCTTGTTGCCCAGCCGCCCCTGGATCAGGCAAGCGGTACTGGGAAAAATGAAATCCGGCGTCGAGGTGGCGACAATGATCAGATCGAGATCGGCCGCGGCGACGCCGGCCATTTCCAGCGCGCGCTCGGCCGCGATGAAGCCCAGTTCGCTCGACAGGCTTCCCGGCTCGGCAAGATAGCGGCCACGAATGCCGGTGCGGGTAACGATCCATTCGTCGCTGGTATTGATGCCGCGCGCCGCCAGATCATCGTTGCTGACGGACTTTCCCGGCAGACAACTGCCGGTGCCGATCACGCGCGCATACATTCAGGCAGCCTCTCCGAGCGCGGCAGAAACCGCATTCAATTGCGCCATGCGCGCCGAAATGCGCTCCAGGGCGCGGTTCTCGGCGGCGTCGTAGGCCCGCGCGATGGCATAGCCGAAGGCCAGCGCATCGGCCGAACCGTGGCTCTTGACCGAAATGCCCCGGAGTCCGAGCAGGATCGCGCCGTTGTAGCGGCGATGATCGAAGCGCTCCTTGACCCGGCTCAAGACCGAAATGGCGATCAAGGCCGTCAGCTTGGTCAGCCAGTTGCGCTTGAATTCGCTCTTCAGCGCCGAACCCAGCATCTGCGCCAGCCCCTCGGAGGTTTTCAGGGCCACGTTGCCGACGAAGCCATCGCAAACGATGACGTCGGCCTCGCCCTGGTAAATGCCGTCGCCCTCGACATTGCCGATGAAATTGAGCCCGGAGCCGCGCAAGAGATCGGCGGCGGCCTTGACCATCTCGTTGCCCTTGATCTCCTCCTCGCCGATATTGAGGAGCCCGACCGTCGGCCGCTCCTTGTGCTCCAGCGCCTCGACCAGCATGGCGCCCATGATGCCGAACTGGAGCAGGTGTTCCGCCTCGCAATCGACATTGGCGCCCAGATCGAGCATATGGGTATGCCCCTTGGCGGTCGGCAGCGCGGTGCAGATTGCCGGCCGGTCGATGCCGGGCAGCATTTTCAGCACGAAGCGCGATATCGCCATCAGCGCGCCGGTATTGCCGGCCGATACGCAGGCATTCGCCTCCCCGGCCTTGACCAGGTTGATGGCCACGCGCATGGACGAATCTTTCTTGTTGCGCAGGGCAAGCGAGGGCGATTCGTCCATGTCGACCACTTCCGAGGCATGAACGATGTGTAAATGGGGATTCCTGGCCTCGGCGCCCAGCAAGGGGCGCAACACATCCTCCTGGCCGACCAGGACGAGATGGGCTGCCGGATGCTCTGCGAGAAAGCGGATCGCCGCCGGCACCGTCACCGACGGACCGTGATCCCCCCCCATGCAGTCAATGGCGACGCGGGTTGTCATGGCAAAAGAAAAGGCAGGCGGCTTCTCAAAAGCCGCCTGCCCTCAGGCAATGATTATTCGCCCTTGCCCTTGACAACCTTCTTGCCGCGATAAAAACCGCTCGGGGAAATGTGATGGCGCAGATGCGTCTCGCCGGTGGTCGGCTCGACGGCCAGCGGGGGCGCGGTCAGAAAATCGTGGGCGCGATGCATGCCACGCTTGGACGGGGACTTCTTGTTCTGTTGAACGGCCATGTTGCTTACTCCAAAAAAATCAGTTTGGCTTGCCCTTGAGGCCAGCCAGCGCCGCGAAGGGATGAACCCGTTCGCCGACATCGGCAAGCCCCGGCAAACCACATTTTTCATGCCGCGGCGCCACCGGCAGGGCCAGGAGAATCTCGTCCTCCACCAATTCGGCCACATCCAGTTCGCGCTCCACCGGCAGAAAATCCCGGGTATCGTCTTCCAGCTCGTCTTGCGACAACTCGGCGCCAGCCGGAACCACTTCCAGCAGACTGTCGATGTCCAGATCGAAAGCCACCGCCCCCAGACAACGCTGACAGGCAAGCGCAAGCTTTCCGTCAACCGTCAGCCGTAGCAGCGGCTCTCCGCGCTCTCCCTCGAAACCTTCGAGGCGCCAGGAAACCGTCCCGCCCGCCTCGGCCAGCACGTCGTGCAGGCGCTCAAGTTCGGCAACCGGCAGCGCTCCTTCGAGAACGCGCGAATTGCGGGCAAAGGCGAAGGCGTCGTTGATCCTGTTCAATCGGAAGCTGTTGCGACTAAAACAAACATGGAATGGTATTATTTTCGGCCCGCCATGTCAAAACAAAGCGCTGCCGCCCGAGCTTCTCGCAAAAAGGCGCAGCGCAGCAACCCTTCCCGCAACGCCCGTCCCCGATGCAAGCGCTGATCCTCGCCTCCACCTCGCCCTATCGCCGCGAATTGCTCGCCCGGCTGGGGCTTCCCTTCACCGTCGCCAATCCGCGCACCGATGAAAGCCCGCTGCCCAATGAGACGCCCGAGTCCCTGGCCTTGCGCCTCGCCGAAGCCAAGGCCCGCGCCGTCGCCAGCGAGCATCCAGACGCCCTGATCATCGGCAGCGACCAGGTGGCGACCGTCGATGGCCTGATTTACGGCAAACCGGGCGACCATCAGCGCGCCGTTCTGCAATTGCGCGCCCTTTCCGGCAAGACGGTCAATTTTTTCACCGCGCTCTGCCTCTACAACGCCCGCAGCGGCGAGGCCGATGTCCGGGGCGTGCCGACCCTCGTCACCTTCCGCCACTTGAGCGATGGCGACATCGAAGCCTACCTGCGCCGCGAGCCGGCCTACGACTGCGCCGGTTCCGCCAAGTCCGAGGGGCTTGGCATCGCCCTGCTGCAAAGCCTCTCCGGCGACGACCCCAATGCCCTCATCGGCCTGCCCTTGATCGCCCTGTGCGACATGCTGCGCCGGCAAGGCATCGCGATTTTGGGATGAGCGGCACCCTCTACCTGATCCCGGTGCCGCTCGGAGCGGGGCAGCCGGCCGATACGCTGCATCCGGGCGTCCTGGCGACCCTTCGGCCCTTGACCCATTTTGTCGTCGAACAGGCCAAGAGCGCCCGCGCCTTCCTGAAAGCCGCCGGCACCGACCATCCCTTGCAGGAACTGGCGCTGGAAGAACTCAACGAGCATACCCGCGGCGCGGATATCGCGCGCCTGCTCGCGCCGCTACGCGCCGGCCACGATGTCGGCCTGCTCTCCGAAGCCGGCTGCCCGGCCATCGCCGATCCCGGCGCCGATCTGGTGGCGCTGGCCCAGCAGGAGGGCATCCGCGTCGTGCCGCTGGTCGGCCCGTCGTCGCTGCTCTTGGCGCTGATGGCCTCGGGCCTGAATGGCCAGCGCTTCGCCTTCCACGGCTATCTGCCGGCCAAGGAGGCCGAGCGGGCCAAGGCGCTGCGCGAGCTGGAAAGCGAATCGCGCAAGCGAGCGCAAACCCAGTTATTCATTGAAACCCCTTATCGCAATCGGGCGCTGTTCGAGGCCATCCTGAAAATCTGCGAGCCGGGCACGAGGCTGTGCGTGGCGACCGACCTGACCTTGCCCGGCGAATCGGTGCACACCCGGCGCATCGCCGAGTGGAAAAAACAAACGCCGCCCGATGTCGAGCGGCGTCCCACGGTTTTCCTGCTGCTGGCCTGAGAGCCGGGGTTCCGGCGTTTGATCGTCTGGAATGCGAGGCTTACGCCTCTCAAGCCGCCGTGTCGCGGCGCTCCATTCGATGCGCTTTTTTATAGGCGTACATTTTTTCATCCGCCTGGGCCAGGATTTCGCTGGAAGACAAGACATTGTTAGTCGCGACCTCGACGATGCCATAGCTGAAACTGCCGCGATAGGGCGTTCCGTCCGCTGTCGTCAAATCCTCGGCAACCAGGCGATTCCGCAAGGCTTCCAGGCGATTGTGCGCGGCTTTGCGGCCAATATCGACCGCCAGAATCATGAATTCATCCCCGCCCAGCCGGCAGATGCAGGCATTCTCGGAAAAGGCTTCCAATAATTTCGACACGGTCAGGATGTAGCGGTCGCCTTCCGCATGGCCGAGAACGTCGTTGACGTATTTCAGCTTGTCGATGTCGATGAAACAGACCACGAAGTAGCGATGCTGCTCGATCCATTCATTGAACAGATTCATGCCGTAATGCCGGTTGTACTTCCCGGTCAGCGCATCCCGGTAGGCCACCCCTTCCAGCTTGTCGATCTTGGCCTTGCTGGCGGTGATATCCGCTATCACCGCCGCCACGGCCTCGTAGCCATACCAATGCAGGGGATAGAACGTGGCCGAAAACCACTGGATCGCCTCATCGTCGCCCAGGGAGAACATCCAGGACGCCTGGGCGCTGCTCTCCTCCTCCCGCCGGACGCGATCCAACAGTTCGTCGTAAAGCCTGGGTTCGAGAGAGGCATCGCTCAGGAGATTTTCGACCGGATGATTGGCGAAAAGACGCTCCCCGGTATTCCGGTCAAACACGACGATCCATTCGGACAGCCGGCTGGTAATGATTTCGAACAGGGTGTTACTGCGCTCCAGATCGCGCCGCTGCTTCTGAATGGTGTCGATTTCGCCCAGCAAGGCATCCTGGCGCTCCTTCAGCTGGACGACCATCTGGTTGAAGGATTCGGCAAAGTCGCCCATGAAGCTGATGCGCTGCTTGTAATCTCCGTTGGCCACCTGCCGGGTCTGCCAGGCCAGATGTTTCAGGGTGGCGTGCAGCGATTTCAGGGTGGAGGCTAATTCGTTCTCCGGCTTGGGCAAGGGGCAGGAGAGATCGCCACGGGACAGCGAGGTGGCCAGATTTCTGGTCTCGCGGAGCATTTCCGCGAAATAAACCAGCCCCTCCCCGAATTCCCGGAAGTCTTCGGGGAGGGAAGCTGGATCCAATTGCGCGCGGTTTGGGTAGTACAAAACATCGCGCAAATAGCAGAAGAACTGGTCAGCGATGGGGTGCGAAATTTTCTCTGACTCCTCTGCGCCCTGGCCGGCAGCCACTAGCTCACGTGACGATGGAGCCGTGGAAGCGGCAGACCCGGTCTCCATTGGCCCAGCAGTCTACCTCTTTCACGAAATACTTCTTGCCGGTATAGGCATACAGGATGCCCGCGATGAAGCCTTCATCATAATTGCAAACCGTCTCGTTGGTAATGGGCAGACCGCTGCAATCCAGGTCCTGGCCCACCGTCATCACGATATTGCCCGTTTCCGAATCGAAGGCTTCCATGCGCAAGATGCCGACCCGGAGATCCTGGAGGGTTTTTTGCAGGCTGGCAAAAAAGGTGTCGAAGTCCACCGAGGTATCCAGGACATTTCGGGTGAATTCCTCGCCCGCCAGGTGCCCTGCGCGTACAAAGTACTCGTTGGCCTTATCCGCGCCGAAATCCTTGGTGAGAATATCCAGCATCGTGTACTGCATCAGCCGGTAGACGAGAACCGGCATATCCTCACCCAGATCGCCCCGGCCTTCCTTGATGTCACCCAGGTTTTCCCACTCGAACTTGTGTAAGGTAGCGTCCCTCTTGAAAATGTTCATATCATCCCCTTCGGAGTGCGTTACAAATACATTCCCGCCGCCAGACGGGGCGGTCGCAGCTTGCGTGAGTTACTTTATCAGATATACCAAACCAAGTACTTCCGTCATGCGGGATGCGATACCCCCAAGCCCGGGCCTGGGGTCATGGAGTCACTCTCGGCCTATTCATCGCAAGGGCGGAGCCGTCGTCGCCGACTCGAAAAAGCCGTTCCAGAAGCTGGTGAAGGTATTGGCCCCGAAGCGCCTGGCGAAGCGCTCGGCGAAATTTTCCCTGACCGAGTAGTCGATCAGCTTTTCGGCCTGGATCACATCGCGCGCCACCGTGTCCACGCTGCCGAAGCCATCGGCCAGACCGCGCTCGATGCTTTGCCGCCCGGTCCACATCAGGCCGGAGAAGGTATCCGGTTCGTCCTTCAAGCGCTTGCCGCGCCCGGTCTTGACCACGTCGATGAATTGCTGGTGGATGTCGTTCAGCAGCAACTGGGCATGCTCGCGTTGCTGCGGCAACTGGGGCGAGAAGGGATCGAGAAAGCCCTTGTTGTCGCCGGCGGTCAAGAGGCGGCGTTCGATGCCCAGCTTGTCCATGGTCCCGGTAAAGCCGAAGCCGTCCATCAAGACGCCGATGGAGCCGACGATGCTGGCCTTGTCCACATAAATCTTGTCGGCCGCGACCGCGACGTAATAGCCGCCGGAAGCGCAGATGTCCTCGACCACCGCGTAGAGCGGCTTGTCCGGATGCTTGCCGCGCAGCCGCCGGATTTCGTCGTGGATGATCCCCGCCTGGACCGGGCTGCCGCCGGGACTGTTGATGCGCAGGATAATGCCGGCCACATGTTCGGCCTCGAAGGCGCTATTTAGCGCTTCGACCAGTTTTTCGCCATTGGCTTCGCCCTTGGCCTGAATGACGCCATTCAGATTGACGAGCGCGGTATGCCGCTCCTGATGACCCGTCTCGCTGCCCCAATTGACGACGGCGACCAGGATGAAGGCCAGGTAGGCGAAACCAAGGAGCTTGAAGAATACGCCCCAGCGCCGCCGCGCCCGCTGCTCCTGCAGGGAGGCGAAAGCCAGCTTTTCGAGCGCCTGACGCTCCCAGCCGGGCGTTGGGTTCGAGGATTGCGGATTATCCATAGTCGTCTTGCCGTTCCAGATTTCAGATAAATGTTGCGATCGAGCTCGGCAATCGCCGGAGGTTTCAAGGGATTGCCGTAATCAAAGCCGCCGGGAGGCCTTCCCGGCTCCGGAACGCCCCAGCGCCACGGATCGAGCTGGTAAGTATAGCGTGGAATTGCCGGCCCAATATTCCATACGCGCAGCCGGGAGCGGTTTCACCCGTCACGGCGGGCGCGCCGGTCAGCCGTGCATCCGCAGCCAGCGGTCGAGATCCGGCACGCTATCCAGGGCGGCCAGCGGTCCGTGTTCGAGCAGATGCTCATGCGGATGCGCGCCATAGGTCACCGCCAGGGCATCGACGCCGGCATTCCTGGCCATCAGCAGATCGTGCGAGGTATCGCCGATCATCACGACCCTCTCGGCGGCGACGGCGAATTCAGCCATCAGCTCCTGCAACATTTGCGGATGCGGCTTTGAATGGCATTCGTCGGCGCAGCGCGAGGCGAGGAAATAGGGGCGCAGACCAGAATGATCGAGCGCCCTTTCCAGCCCGATGCGACTCTTGCCGGTAGCGACCGCCAGCGCGTGCCCGGCGGCTTTTAGGCGTTCCAGCATGTCGCGCACGCCGGAAAACAGGGTCAGCTTGTGGTCGCCGGACAGGAAGTGATGGCGATAGCGCTCGGCCATCGCCTGACATTTTTCCGGCCCCAGACCGGGCGCCACATAGCGCATCGCATCGGCAAGGCCGAGGCCGATCACATGGCGGGCGCGGCTGTCGTCCGGCACGGGCAGTTCGAGGTCGCGGCAGGCGGCCTGGATGGCCTCCACGATGGCGGCGGCGGAATCGAGCAGGGTGCCATCCCAGTCGAAGACAATCAGTTGATATTTCATGGGCCAGACAAAATCGCTTCGAGATGGGCGGCGGAAAACTCCCGCGCGCTGCCGGCATCGGCCGCCGCGATGGCACAACGGATGCCGTCCGGCAAGGGCGCGATGCATTCGAGCGGCGCCGCGGTCAGCGGATGACGGAAAGCCATGCGCCAGGCATGGAGCGCCATGCGCTTTACGCCCTGCCCCCTGAGTTGGCGGTTGAGGGCGAAATCCCCGTATTTTTCATCGCCAAGTATCGGAAAGCCAAGATGCGCCAGATGCACGCGAATCTGGTGCGTGCGCCCGGTCTTCAACTGGGCTTCGACAAGACTCATCGTCGGCCAGCGGGCGAGCAGCCGGAATACGGTATGCGCCGTCTTGCCCTCGGGCTCTACCGCCACCCGCCGCTCGCCGCTCTCGGTCAGGTATTTGAAGAGCGGCGCCCGGACATGCTGGGTGGCGTTCATCCAGCGCCCCTTGACCAGCGCGAGATAACGCTTGTCGGCCCCCGCGCCGTGCTCGCGGAACATATTGTGCAGGGCGGTCAGAGCCAGGCGCTTCTTGCCGATCAGCAAAATGCCGGAGGTTTCGCGATCGAGCCGGTGCGCAAGCTCCAGGAATTTCGCCTGCGGCCGCTGGCGGCGCAGCGCCTCGATGACCCCGAAGCTGACGCCGCTGCCGCCGTGGACGGCGATGCCCTCGGGCTTGTCGATAATGAGCATGGCCTCGTCCTCATAGAGGATGGGCAGATCGACCCGCTCCTGGGCCGCTTCGTCGATGTCGCTCTGCCTTCGCTCGGCGAGGCGCAGCGGCGGCAGGCGCAATTTGTCGCCGGCGCACAGCCGGTAGGTGGCATCCACCCGGCCGCTATTGACCCGCACCTCCCCGCTGCGCAGGATGCGGTACAGGTGACTCTTGGGAACCCCCTTGCAGTGACGGATCAGGAAGTTGTCAAGGCGCTGGCCCTGAGCTTCGTCGCCGACCACCCAATGGGTAACGGAATTGTTACCAGCATGGATCATTTTCTAATATACTTGTTCTGTTTTACGTCTCGGTTTGCAAGAGATCCAGAACCGTCAGACCGCCCGCCCCCGCAATGTCATGCGGCCGCCGTGCGGCAGGCTCGGGGATCTCACTTGCGCGACCGGCGCAAGCCAGACCAACGTGATTCGACTGGTTAAATTCACTCACCAAAAGTAGTGATGTTAATGGATTAGCCCGCTTCAAGCACGCACGGATTGCCCGTTGCAGGAATTTCCGGGCCGCGCATTCGATCATTCCGAATGCCCCGCGACCCTCGTTCTGAACCAGCACATTCACCATCGCCAATGCCTCCTTTCATGACGCACGCCGAGAACTGAAACTGTCGCTGCCTGCACGGGCGTTTCGTTGCCGTGCGCGAAAGCGCGCGGGAGCCCGAAAATAATGAAACGCATGCTCTTCAATGCGACACAGGCGGAAGAACTCCGTGTCGCCATTGTCGATGGTCAGAAACTGATCCGCCTCGACATTGAGTCCGCCGCCAAGGAACAACGCAAAAGCAACATCTACAAGGGTGTCATCACCCGAATCGAGCCCTCGCTCGAAGCCTGCTTCGTCGACTACGGCGCCGAGCGCCACGGCTTTTTGCCCTTCAAGGAAATTTCCCGCGCCTATTTCCAGCCCGGCGTCGAGGCGAGCAAGGCCAAGATCAACGAGGCCCTGAAGGAAGGCCAGGAACTGATCGTCCAGGTCGATAAGGACGAGCGCGGCAACAAGGGCGCGGCGCTGACCACCTATATCTCGCTGGCTGGCCGCTATCTGGTTCTGATGCCGAACAATCCGCGCGGCGGCGGCGTCTCGCGCCGCGTCGACGGCGACGAGCGCGCCGAATTGCGCGAGGCCATGGATCAGCTCGAAGTGCCGGGCGGCATGAGCCTGATCGCCCGCACCGCCGCCATCGGCCGCAGCGCCGAGGAATTGCAGTGGGATCTGAATTACCTGATCCAGATGTGGAACGCGATCAACGACGCCGCGACCCCGGAATTCAGCTACCTGGAAGCCGGCCCCGATGGCGAGAAAAAGCGCCAGTACACCAAGGCCCCGAAAGATGCGCCGGCCGGCGTCAGGCCCGAACGCGACAATCCGGCCCCCTTCCTGATCTACGAGGAATCCTCCCTCGTCATTCGCGCCATCCGCGACTACTTCCAGCCCGATATCGGCGAAATCCTGATCGACACCGACGATATCTACAACCAGGCGCGCGCCTTCATGGGCACGGTGATGCCGGGCAATGTCAATCGCGTCAAGCGCTATCGCGATGACGTGCCGCTCTTCTCGCGTTTCCAGATCGAGCACCAGATCGAAACCGCCGTCGCCCGCCAGGTCAACCTGCCCTCCGGCGGCGCCATCGTCATCGACCATACCGAGGCCCTGGTTGCCGTCGACGTCAACTCCGGCCGCGCCACCAAGGGTTCCGACATCGAGGAAACCGCCTTCAAGACCAATCTCGAAGCCGCCGAGGAACTGTCCCGCCAGTTGCGCCTGCGCGACCTGGGCGGCCTGATCGTCATCGACTTCATCGACATGGAGAACAGCAAGAACCAGCGCGAAGTCGAAAACCGCCTGCGCGACGGTCTGCGCTTTGACCGCGCCCGCGTCCAGATGGGCAAGATCAGCCGCTTTGGCCTGATGGAACTCTCGCGCCAGCGGCTGCGCCCGGCGCTTGCCGAAACCAGCTACATCTCCTGCCCGCGCTGCACCGGCACCGGCCACATCCGCTCCACCGAGTCGGAGGCCCTGCACATCCTGCACATCCTCGAAGAAGAGGCG
>CAZFHE010000280.1:0-10998 GCA_964518615.1 uncultured Dechloromonas sp.
CACCGCCAGGCAACCCTTCCCTACAAAACCCCCTCAGAGCCCCTGAGGGGGTTTTGGCGTCTACGGGACATACTCAGAACAAGCCGAGCAGGACTGAAAAGCGCTTGGACGTATAATCCGGCCCTTGAGCCCCTTGGAGTAAGAGAATGACTGACTGGCGCGATTACGGGAATGGCATCATCGCTTTCGATGCCGCTTATGTGCGGCCGCTGCTGGCGGCGATTCATATGGTGGTCGAACAGGGCCGCGTGGCCTTTATCGACACCGGCAGCCGGGATGCCTTGCCCAATGCGCTGGCGGCCCTGGAGCGTCTAGGTTTGCCGGTCACGGCGGTCGATTACGTGATTCTGACCCATATCCATCTTGATCATGCCGGCGGCGCGGGCAGCATGATGGCCGTCTTTCCCAATGCCCGTCTGGTCGTGCATCCCCGGGGGGCGCGCCACATGGCCGAGCCCTCCAAGCTGCTGGCCGGGGTGACCGCCGTCTATGGGGCCGAGTACGTGGCCAAGGTCTATGGCGAGATTTTGCCGATCCCGGTCGAGCGCATCGTCGAAGCGCCGGACGGCCATGTGATTGATCTGGCCGGGCGCAGCCTGCGCAGCCTCGATACGCCCGGGCATGCCCGGCACCATATTTGCATTGCCGATCCGGCAAGCGGAGGCATTTTCACCGGCGACATGTTCGGATTGTCTTATCGCGAACTGGATGTCGATGGCCGCCCCTTCATTTTCCCGACCACCACGCCGACGCAATTCGAGCCGGACGAAATGCGCGCCTCGATCCAGCGCCTTCTGGATCTGCGGCCCGAGGCGGTTTACCTGACGCATTACAGCCGTTTGACCGAGGTGCCGCAGCGCGGGGCCGAGCTTCTTGGTCGGCTCGATGCCATGTGCGCTCTGGCCGAAGCCGAGGCGGGGACCGGCGAGCAGCGGCATGCCCGCCTCAAGCAGGCGATGACCGGCTATTTGCTGGCCCAGCTGCGCGAGCACGGCTGTTGCCTGGATGAAACCGCCCTGCTCGAATTGTTGGGCACGGATATCGAGTTGAACACCCAGGGTCTGTGTGTCTGGCTGGATACGCGCAACGGCAACTAACAAAGAGACGTCAGCGCGCCGCCTTGCCGGAGGCGATCCATTCGGTGGCGCGGGCGGCGGCTACCATGCCGAATACCGAGGTCACGCAGACCGAGGAGCCAAAGCCCGCGCAATTGAGGCCGGCGGATCCGGCGGGAATGGCGCAATTCGGGTCGCCCGCCGGGTAGCGTAGCGGCTCGGTGGAAAATACCGCCGAGACGCCGAATTTCTTGGGGCCGCGCGGAAAGCCGTGATTGCGTCGCAATTGGGCGCGGACCTTGGCCAAGAGCGGGTCCTGGATGGTTTCGCTGAGGTCGGCGACCGTGATGCGGGTCGGATCGAGCTGACCGCCGGCCGCGCCGGCCACCACGATGGGCAGCCCCCGCTGGCGGCAGTGGGCGATCATCGCCACTTTGGCCCTGACCTGGTCGATGGCGTCGACAACGACTGAATAATCGCCGGCCAGCCGTTCGCTGACATTGTCCGGCGTGACGAAATCCTCGATACAAGTCACCCGGCAATCCGGATTGATGGCCAGGATGCGCTCCTGCATGGCGTCGACCTTGGCCTTGCCCCAGACATCGTCCAGGGCGTGAATTTGCCGGTTGGCGTTGGATTCGGCGACCATGTCGAGGTCGATCAGGGTGATGCGGCCCACGCCGGTGCGCGCCAGGGCCTCGGCGCACCAGGAGCCCACGCCGCCGATGCCGACCACCGCCGCGTGCGCTGCCCGCAGCCGGGCCGCGCCCTCCTCGCCGTAGAGGCGGGCGACGCCGCCGAATCGTCGTTGGTGATCGAAAGCCATCAGGTTTCGATGGTCTTGCGAATGACCGCGTTGAAGGGCGCGATCCATTCCGGCGCGAACTGCTTGTCGCAGGCGTTGATTTCGGCAATGGCGCGCAGCACCGAGCGATTCTTGCCGCGATGAATATGCTTGAGCATGACCGATTCAAAGGCATCGACAATGGACAAAATCTTGGCGCCGGCGCAAATGGCGTCGCTTTCCAGGGCTTGCGGATAGCCTGCGCCATCCGGCATCTCGTGATGCTGGGCGACCATCTCGGCCGCGCCTTCCCAGCCGGGCATGCGCTGCAACAGGCCAGCGGCCAGACCGGGATGGGCGCGCAGCAATTGCTTGTCCTCATCCGTCATCTTGCCGACCTTGAGCCATACCGATTCCGGCAGAAACATCATGCCCACATCGTGCAAATAGATTGCCGCCTCCAGTTGCTGCGGATCGACCGGGCTGCCGGCTGTCTTGTTGGTTTCCAGTGCAAGGCGCAGGATGCGCGTGGTCCGCCCCTTGAAGAGCGGGGAGCGGCTTTCCAATTGCAGGGCCAGGGAGCGGAAAAATTGCAAATCGGCCGCCGCGCTTTTCGTTTTACCGCCGGGGTCGTGGCGTTCAGCTTGGGATGCCCGCACCGGGATATCGGCCAGGAGGGAGGGAAAGCCGGTAACCGTCTCGATCAGATCGGCGCAGAGCGCATCGATCTCATCGGGCGAGGCGCTCGCCATTTGCTCCAATCCCGCGATGAGTCCCGGCAAGCAGAGCTTATCGAGCGGCTTGCCGTGCAGCAAATCCTCGGTCGTCAGTTCCAGGCGGTCTACCGTGAGCAAAATCAGCTCGCCCAGAAGTTCGGTGAAGGCGATTTCGCCGCCCCGAAAACGCGCCGCCACGCTTTCGACCTGATGAACGATGCTCACGCCCAAGGCAAATTTGCACAGCGAGGCATCGCCCTTGATATTGTGGATGGCGCGGAACAAATCGGCGGTGATGGTCGGGTCCGCCGGGTTTTTCAGCAATTCGGCAACGGCGCGCTCGACCTCCGGCGCACGGTCGCTCAGGATATCGGCAAATTCCTCCAGAGCCTCGCGATCCTGAATAACGGGAGCAACGAATTCTTGAGTCTGCATGCCGGCCTCCACAAACCAATATCCAAACTATCAAGTTTAGCCCAAAGCCTTTGTTAATTCGCAGGCTGGGGCATTCTTCGGCCTTGACTGGCCCGTGCCCGGCCCCTAAGATTTCGCGCTTCGACCAAGAATTTTCCAACGTGACCCTGGAACAGCTCAATACCTTGATCGGCCCGGACATGAAAGCCGTCGACAAGGTCATCCGGGACCGACTGCATTCCGATGTGGTGCTGGTCCGCCAAGTCGCCGAGTACATCATCAGCAGCGGCGGCAAGCGCATGCGCCCGGCCCTGCTGCTCTTGACCGCCGGCGCCCTGGGCTACCGTGGAAGCCGCCATCACGACATGGCGGCGGTGGTCGAATTCATTCATACCGCAACCCTGTTGCACGACGACGTGGTCGACGAATCGGCCCTGCGGCGCGGTCGCGATACCGCCAATGCCATGTTCGGCAACGCGGCCAGCGTTCTCGTCGGCGACTTCCTGTATTCGCGCGCCTTTCAGATGATGGTGGCCGTCGACGACATGCGCGTGATGCGCGTCCTGTCTGATGCCACCAACGTCATCGCCGAGGGCGAAGTCCTGCAATTGATGAATTGCCACGATGCGGATGTCGACGAAGCGCGCTACATGCAGGTCATCCACTACAAAACGGCCAAGCTCTTCGAGGCGGCCGCGCAGTTGGGCGGCATTCTCGGCGGCGCGAGCCCGGAACTGGAACAATCCCTGGCTCGCTACGGCATGCATCTGGGCACCGCATTCCAACTGGTTGACGACGTGCTCGATTACTCCGGCGAAGAAGCCGCGACCGGCAAGCATCTCGGCGACGACCTGGCGGAAGGCAAGCCCACGCTGCCGCTGATCCATGTCATGCAGCGCGGCACCCCGGAACAGGCGGCCTGTGTGCGCAAAGCCATCGAGGAGGGCGGGCGCGACGATTTCCCCGCCGTGCTGGCGGCCATCCGGGCCAATGACGCCTTGGGCTACGCCCGGGCGCGCGCCGTCGAAGAAGCCGCGCTCGCCAGAGCAGAGATTGCTGCGCTAGGGGATTCAAACTACAAAGAAGCTCTGCTACAATTGACGTTCTTTGCTGTTGAGAGAAATCACTAGATTCTTTCAGCCTTCGGAGTGTAGCTCAGCCTGGTAGAGCACTGCGTTCGGGACGCAGGGGTCGCATGTTCGAATCATGTCACTCCGACCAAGATTCAATAAAAAAGCCTTGATTCATCAAGGCTTTTTTATTTCCTGGACATCTTTGGATCGCTTTCGCGGCAGAGCCGCGAGCCTATAGCGCAAAAGCGCTAGAACTTGTAGCCGCGGTGCAGGGCGACGACGCCGAGGGCGAGGTTGAAGTACTCGACCTTTTCCAAACCCGCATTTTCCATCATGGCCTTCAAGGCTTCCTGGTCCGGATGCACGCGAATGGATTCGGACAGGTAGCGGTAACTGTCGGCGTCCCGGGTGACCAGTTGGCCTATGCGCGGGATGACTTTGAAGGAATAGAAGTCGTAGATGGGCGCGAGCGGTTTCCAGACCTGCGAGAATTCCAGCACCAGGAGCCGGCCGCCCGGGCGCAGGACGCGGCGCATCTCGGCGAGCGCTGCGTCCTTGTGGGTCATGTTGCGCAGCCCAAAGGCGACGGTGACGCAATCGAACCAGTCGTCGGGGAAGGGCAGTTTTTCGGCGTCGCACTGGGCGACGGGCAGCATGTAGCCCTTGTCGATCAGGCGGTCGCGGCCGTGGGCCAGCATCGCGTTATTGATGTCGGTCAGCCAGACTTGGCCGCTCGCGCCAACCTTTTTGGCGAAGGCCAGGGACAGGTCACCGGTGCCGCCGGCCACGTCGAGCACGCGCGAGCCTTCGCGCACGCCGCTGCGGGCGATGGTGAAAGCCTTCCAGAAGCGGTGCAGACCGCCCGACATCAGGTCGTTCATCAAGTCATAACGGCTGGCCACCGAATCGAAGACATCGGCGACCCGGCGGGCTTTTTCCTGCTCGGCCACCGTTTCGTAGCCAAAGTGCGTGGTTTTGTCGTTCATGATTTTCTTAATGGCGATGGCCGCAGGACGCGCCGGCGGCGGGGCGCGAGGTGGTGTCGATGTCGCGGGACAAGCCCTGGCGCTCGATCTGGCTCAGGTATTCGGCCCATAGTTCTTCCTGGTGCGTGGCGAGCTGATAGAGCATGTCCCAGGAATACAGGCCGCTGTCGTGGCCGTCGGAATAGACGAAGCGCAGTGCATAAGCGCCGACCGGCTCGATGCGCTCTATCCCCACGCCGCGCTTGCCGGTTTGCAGCGTCTCCTGGCCTGGGCCGTGACCGCGGGCCTCAGCCGACGGGGTGAAGACGCGCAGATATTCGCAATCGAGCAAAAAGCGCTGCCCGTCCGCGTAGGCCAGCTCAAGGCGGCGGGATTTCTGGTGCAGCGTGATTTCGGTGGGTATCGGCGTCTCCCGATCGGTGCCGGCCATGGGATGTCCTCAACGAAAAGGCGCTAGTTTACCGCACTCGCCCTGCCCTTGGCGGAAAGCGGGTTCAAAGCGCCTGATAGCTGATCCGCTCGAAGTCGCTGCCGCGCTGGAGGACATGCAGCATGCGCAATTGCCAGGTTTTGCCCTCATGGCTGACTTCGAGGCTCCGGCCCGCGTGGTAGGTTCCCGCTGGCGCGACCAGCGAGGCTTCTTCGCCGATGGCTGGCAAGGCCGGCAGCAGGAAGCCGCGCTCATAGCGCTCGGTCGCGCCGCGCGCCGGGGGCGGGCGGATGCCGGCGGCCATTGGCGCGCCGGGCAGCATGGAGAGTCCGGCGAGCAGGCCGCCGGTTTCTTCCTGCATCAGCCAGACGACCTGGGCCAGCAGATAGCTGCCGCCGTCGTGGGGGCAGACCGCCACCAGTTGCCCCTGCTGCATTTTTTGTCCGACAGAACTGCGGCCCAGGCGGAAACCCTTGGCCGAGTGGTTGAGCACCGACCATTCATCGGCGCTGTAACTGATATGCGGCCGGATATTGAGCGCCTGGCCCGGCGCGACTTGCTCGCGGAAAGTGAAGAGCGCATCGAACGCATCGCGCGAATAGGCGCTGGCCACATCCGGCTGGATGAATTCGGCGCCGCCGACAAAGTAGTGCATCGCCTCGAAGCCGCTGGCCACGCGGGCCGCGCCATTGCTGGCAAAGCGGCGGAACTGGCGCGGCGATGCCTGCTGGGTCCAGGGGCGCAGCAGTTGCTCCAGGAGCGGCAGCACGTGGCTGGCGCTTTCTTCGCCCAGGCCGAGCTGGCGGGGCGTGATGCGCTGGTGCAGCTGAACCAGCATGTGATTGATCTGAAAACCGAGCCGGGTGGTGTCGAAACGGCGCGCGTCCGCCCCCAGGGTTTCTCTGGATGCGCTCGGATGCATCGGCGCGTCCTGCATCAGCTCGACCACGTAGGGCGGCACCACGAATTCGTCGTCGAGGCGATGGATGGAAACCAGCGGCGCCCAACTGGTCGCCCAGTGGTGTATCAGGTTGAGATCGCGCACGCTGTGGTTGTAGGGGCTCGCGACCTCGATCAGCATGAGCGCGACGTAGGCGGCGGCGCAATGCGAGGAATGCAGGCCGTTTTCCACCGCATCGCGTACCGGCAGGCAGGCGATGCCCCATTCCTCGGCGGTTTCGTAATAGCCGTGCAGTTCCAGCCAGAGGCCCGGCGGTATTTCGCGCCGGGCGCGAAAATGCTCAAGAATCATCCGTCCCGTGTAATACAGGCAGCGGTGCAGGATGGTCGCCATTTCCATGCAGTATTCCGCGCTGTCGGTATCCGGCGGCGTGAGGCGGGCGCACAGGGCGTAGGCCTTGGCCATCTTGCCCCAGGCCGTCAGAACCTGGAGGAAATGGGCGTCTTCCTCGGCGGAGAGCGGTAAGGGCTTGCCGTGGTAACGCCGCGCCAGTTCTTCGGCAACAAGATGCAGCGGCGAGCGCGCCTGCTCGATCAGGCCAAACAGCGCCGACGGCGCGGGCGGCTCGCGCATCAGGGCGTCGAGAAAGCGCGTCAACTGGGCTTCGGCAAGGGCCGGATTGGACAGGGGCAGGCGCGCGAGATAGGCGCTGCCGGAGGCCATATCGGTGAAGGATAAGGGAGGGCTATCGTTCGGGGCGCTCATGGCGACACCTCCGTCAGGGGGAGCAGCGCTTTGTGCAAGGCCAGCGCCAGGACGGCGTCGCCGACTGCCGGGCGCTGGGCGGTTTCTTCGTGATGCACCTGGCCCCAGATCGGCTCCGGGAAGTGTCGGTCGCCGATCCAGCGCGGAATGACGTGCCAGTGCAGATGCGGAACCATGTTGCCAAAGCTGGCCAGATTGATCTTGTCCGGCGCGAACAGTTTGCGGATCACGGCTTCGACGGCGAAAACGATTTCCATCAGGCTCTGCCGCTGACGCGGCGGCAGATCGCTCATTTCACGCACATGGGCGTTCCAGATGACCCGGCAGAAGCCGGGATAGTGCGGCTCGTCGATGCGCACCACGCGGCAGTCGGCGGAGCGCCAGAGTAGCGTGCCGCCGGGCTGCGCGCACAGGGGGCAGCTGGCTTCGGCAAGACTTGATTCGACAGGCCCGGGCATGAAGGGGTTTCCTATCGTCAGGGTTGGCGCTGGCGGCGGTTCACAACAGCACGCGCTCGATGCCGCCGTGCTTGGCCTGGGCGATGTAGTCCGCCATCCAGTTGGGGCCGAGCAGGCGTTTGGCCAGTTCGACGACGATGTAGTCGGCCTGAGTGCCGGCATCGTCATCGTAGCGCGACAGGCCCTGCATGCAGGCGGGGCAGGAGGTCAGGATTTTGACCTCGCCCTTAAAGCCGTCGGCGCGCAGCTTGGCCGCGCCATTTTCGATTTCCTGCTGCTTGCGGAATTTGACTTGCGTTGCGATATCCGGCCGCGAATAGGCGAAGGAGCCGGAATCGCCGCAGCAGCGATCCGACAGCGCGACTTCCTGGCCCATCAGGGTTTGGGTCACGGAGAGGGGCGCGTAAGCCTTCATCGGCGTGTGGCAGGGGTCGTGGTACAGGTAGCGGACGCCGTCGACGCCGTCTTGCTTCACACCCTTTTCCATCAGGTATTCGTGAATGTCGAGGAGCCGACAGCCGGGGAAAATCTTGTCGAACTGGTATTCCTGCAATTGATCCATGCAGGTGCCGCAGGAGACGATCACCGTCTTGATGTCGAGATAATTGAGCGTGGTGGCCAGGCGGTGAAAGAGCACGCGGTTGTCGGTGGTGATTTTGCGTCCCTTGTCCCTGTCGCCGGAGGCATTTTGCGGATAGCCGCAGCACAGGTAGCCGGGCGGCAGCACGGTGGTGACGCCGATGTCGTAGAGCATGGCCTGGGTGGCCAGCCCGACCTGAGAGAAGAGGCGCTCGGAGCCGCAGCCGGGAAAATAGAAAACGGCATCCGATTCCTCGGTCGTCTTTTGCGGATGGCGGATCACCGGAATGACCTTGTCGTCCTCGATGTCGAGCAGGGCGCGCGCGGTGCGCTTGGGGAGGTTGCCCGGCATCGGCCGGTTCAGGAAGTGGATGACCTGAGTCTTGACGCTCGGCGCGCCAAGCGTCGCTGGCGGATGGGCGCGCGTCTCGCGGACGAGGCCCAGGGTCTTGGCCGCCTTGTAGGCCAGGCGCTGGGCCTTGAAGCCGAAATCCATCATCGCGCCGCGCATCAGCTTGATGGTGGCCGGATCCTTCAGATTCAGGAAGGCCATGGCCGCCGCCGTGCCGGGGCTGAAGCGCTTTTTGCCATGCTTGCGGAGGAAATTGCGCATGGCCACCGAGACATCGCCAAAGTCGATATCGACCGGGCAGGGCTTGACGCAGCGATGGCAGACCGTGCAGTGGTCGGCGACATCGTTGAATTCATCGAAATGCTGAAGCGAAATGCCGCGCCGGGTTTGTTCCTCGTACAGGAAGGCCTCGATCAATAGCGAGGCGCCAAGTATCTTGTTGCGCGGGCTGAAGGAGAGATTGGCCCGGGGCACGTGGGTCGAGCACACGGGCTTACATTTGCCGCAGCGCAGGCAGTTCTTGATGGATTCGGAAATCCGGCCGATTTCCGATTGCTCCATGATCAGCGATTCGGTGCCGAGCAGCGAGAAGGAGGGGGTATAGGCATTGCGCAGGTCGCCGTCGGGCATCAGCTTGCCCTTGTTGAAGCGGCCCTCCGGGTCCACCCGCGCCTTGTAGGCGCGAAAAGGAGCGATTTCGTCCTCGGTCAAAAATTCCAGCTTGGTGATGCCAATGCCGTGCTCGCCGGAAATCACGCCGTCCAGCGAGCGGGCCAGATGCATGATGCGCTCCACCGCCCGGTTGGCGGTTTGCAGCATGTCGTAATGATCGGAATTGACCGGGATATTGGTATGCACATTGCCATCGCCCGCGTGCATGTGCAGAGCGACGAAAACGCGGCCGCGCAACACGGCCTGTTGCACGGCGGCCATTTTTTCCGACAGCGGCCGGTAGGTCGCGCCGCTGAAAATGTTGTCGAGCGGCTCTTTCAACTCGCTTTTCCACGAGGCGCGCACGGAATAATCCTGCAAGCGGTGGAAGAGGGTGGGGTTGGATGCGCGGTTGCTCAATTCGCCCGCGACGATGCCGAACTCGGCAAAGCGCGGCTCGGCCTCGGAGAGCGGCAGGTCGAGGTTATCCAAGAGCCACTGCCAGCGGGCGCGCACGTCGGCGATGTGCTCCAGCGCCCGTTCGCGCCGGTCCCCGATCAGCACCGCCTTGTCCAGCTTGGTGTCGGCGCTATTGACCGGCAGGTCGCCCTGGAAAAAGGGGATCAGCGCATCGCACAGTTCCAGCTTGTTCTGGATCGAGAGTTCGATATTGATGCGCTCGATGCCGTCGCAATAATCGCCCATGCGCGGCAGCGGAATGACCACGTCCTCATTGACCTTGAAGGCATTGGTGTGCCGGGAAATGGCGGCGGTGCGCGAGCGGTCCAGCCAGAATTTCTTGCGCGTCTCGGGCGTGATGGCGATGAAGCCCTCCGCGCCGCGCGCATGGGTCATCCTGACCACCTCGGAACTGGCCCGCATCACGGCATCCTCGTCGTGGCCGACGATGTCGCCGATCAGCACCATTTTCGGCAGGCCGTGGCGCTTGGCCTTGGTGGCATAGCCGACGGCTTTCACATAGCGTTCGTCGAGATGCTCAAGACCCGCCAGTTGCACGCCCGCCCGGTGGCCTTCGCCGCCCGGCTTGAAATAATCGGTAATCTCGACGATGGAAGGCACGGCCTCGCGCACCTGGCCGAAAAATTCCAGACAGACGGTGCGCGCGACCGGCGGCATTTTGTGCAGCACCCAGCGGGCGGCGACGATGATGCCGTCGGTGCCTTCCTTCTGCACGCCGGGCAGGCCGCCGAGGAATTTGTCGGTCACGTCCTTGCCGAGCCCCACCTTGCGGCAGGCAACGCCAGGCAGGGTCAGGATGTCTTCGTGGAGCAGCGTCTTGCCGCTGGCATCGAAGCGCTTGAGGCGAAATTCCACCTTCTCCTGCTCGTGAATCTTGCCGAAATTGTGATTCAGGCGCTCGACCTCCAGCCAGTTGCCATCGGGGTCGACCATCTTCCACCAGGCCAGATTGTCGAGCGCCGTACCCCACAGCACGGCCTTCTTGCCGCCGGCATTCATGGCGATATTGCCGCCGATGCAAGAGGCGCTGGCCGAAGTCGGATCCACGGCGAAAACGCGCCCGGCGGCGCTTGCGGCCTCGGCCACGCGCTCGGTGACGACGCCGACGCTGGTGCGGATGGTGGCATACGGTTCACTGTGGCCGGGCAGGACGATTTCCTCCACCGGGCCGATGTCGATCAGCTTTTCGGTATTGATGACCACCGACAAGGGCGACAGCGGCACCGCGCCGCCGGTATAGCCGGTGCCGCCGCCGCGCGGAATGATGGTCAGGCCAAGCTCGATACAGCTTTTGACCAAGGGGGCGATTTCTTCTTCCGTATCCGGGTAGAGAACGACAAAGGGATATTCGACC
>CAZFHE010000281.1:0-1648 GCA_964518615.1 uncultured Dechloromonas sp.
GGCACCGGCTCGCACGAATTCCACGTGCTGGCCGATTCCGGCGAGGACGCCATCGCCTACTGTCCGCAATCCGATTACGCGGCCAATGTCGAGCTCGCCGAGGCGCTCGCCCCCTCCTCGCCGCGCCCGCCCGCGACTCGAAGCATGGAAAAAGTGGCGACGCCCGGCAAGACGGCCTGCGCCGAGGTTGCCGACTTCTTGAATGTCGGCCTGGCGCAGATCGTCAAATCCATCGCCGTGGTCAGCGAACAGGAAGATGGCGGCAAGACCTTTGCCCTCTTGCTGCTGCGCGGCGATCACGAACTGAATGAAATCAAGGCCGGCAAGCTGGCGGGCCTTGATCCCTTGCGTTTTGCGAGCGAAGCGGAAGTCGAGGACTATCTGGGCTGCAAGCCCGGCGCGATCGGCCCGGTCATGAGCCAGGTCAGCGCCGGCGAGCGGAGCGTCCGCGTCATCGCCGACCGCAGCGTCGCCGTCATGAGCGATTTCATTTGCGGCGCCAACGAAGCCGGCCATCACCTGTGCGGCGTCAATTTTGGCCGCGACCTGCCGGAGCCGGAAGTGGCCGATCTGCGCAAGGTCGTCGCCGGCGATCCTTCGCCGGACGGCAAGGGGCAACTGAACATCCTGCGCGGCATCGAAGTCGGCCATATTTTCCAATTGCGCCAGAAATACGCCGCCGCCCTGAACTGCGCCTACCTCGACGAGCATGGCAAGAGCCAGATCATGGAAATGGGCTGCTATGGCATCGGCGTCTCGCGCATCGTCGGCGCCGCCATCGAACAGGGCTTTGATGAGCGGGGCATCATTCTGCCCGCCGCCATCGCGCCCTTCGCCGTCTGCATCGTGCCGATGGGCTATCACAAGAGCGAGGCTGTCAGGATTGAAGCCGACCGGCTGTACGCGGCTCTGCGCGCCGCCGGCATCGACGTCGTGCTCGACGATCGCAACGAGCGGCCCGGCGTCATGTTCGCCGACATGGAACTGATCGGCATTCCGCACCGCATCGTGGTCGGCGAGCGCGGCCTGAAGGACGGCCAACTCGAATACAAGGGCCGCCAGGATGCCGAAGCGACCCTGCTGGCCAGCGGCGACATTCTCGCTTTCGTCCGGGAGAAGCTGTGCGCCAACTGATTGCCGCGCTCTGCTTGTGCGCGGCCTCGGCGGCGCACGCGGGCGCGCAGAAATACGAGCCGCTGTCGGCCAGCGTTCAGGCGGCGCTGCACAAGGCGGTGTCGGATACCCGTCCGAGCGTCAGTTCGTTCAAGATGCCCCAGGATGCCGCCGACTGGCTCGGCGAAATGTCGCGCCGCCTGGAAAAGCGGATTCCCGACCGGGCATACCGCATCGACCTCTTGCGCAGCGTGCATTACGAAGCCACCCGCGCCGGACTCGATCCGCAACTGGTGCTGGGGCTGATGCAGGTCGAATCGGGTTTTCGCAAATACGCCGTGTCCTCGGCTGGCGCCCGCGGCTATATGCAGGTCATGCCCTTCTGGGTCGGGCTGATCGGCCGCCCCGAGGATTCGCTATTCGACCTGCGCACCAACCTGCGCTATGGCTGTACCGTTCTGCGTCACTACCTGGACATCGAGAAGGGCGACCTGTTCCGCGCCCTGGGCCGCTACAACGGCAGTCTCGGCCAGGC
>CAZFHE010000282.1:0-6142 GCA_964518615.1 uncultured Dechloromonas sp.
ATCCGCGAAGCCAAGCCCGACGACATCGCCGCGCTGATCGCGCTCATCGAGCCCATGGAAGAGGAAGGCATCCTGGTGCACCGGCCGCGCGAACTGCTGGAGCGCGAAATCGAGCATTTCTCCATCATGCTCCACGACGGCATCATCGTCGGCTGCGCCGCGCTCTATCCCCATTCCGACGAGGACGCCGAACTCGCCTGCCTGGCCGTTTGCCACGAGCACCGCGAATGGGGCTATGGCGAGCAATTGATGAAACGCATCGAGCGCCGCGCCAAAAAGCTCGGTATCAAGCGCCTGTGCGTGCTGACCACGCGCACCGAACACTGGTTCGTCGAGCGCGGCTACCGGCTCGGCACCGTCGACGACCTGCCGGCCAAGAAGCGCGACATGTACAACTCCCAGCGGCGCTCCAAGGTTCTGTTCAAGACGCTATAGCGTGAAACCCCTCGCCCGCCTGCGAAAGAGGGGCCAGGGGAGAAGGGGGCAAGCCCGCCTGAGCGGCGGGCCGCCTTTTAAACCGGCAAGGGCCTTACGAACTCAGTTTTGAGGCCAGGAAATTGTCGTAGCCCTTTTGCACCAAATCCCAAGTCTGTTGAATGCCATCCGCGATGCCGCCTTTCAGAACGCCCAGGCCATCGAGAATTTTCTTCGCTTCGTTGAATCCTTTTTCAAAACCGCCGCGAATCAGGGCAACGAAATCGCTGACCAGCCGGTCGGGATCCTTGCCCGGATTTTGGGCGGCATACTTTTCAAAAAAGGCGGTCGAAAATGAAAGAATGCGATTGGCCGTGGCTTCCGGCGAGGTATCCACGCCCGAGGCGATTGCATTCTGAATCGCATTCGGCCCCAATTGCGGCGCCAAGGCGTCGTTGATCCGGTCGATGGCCGAGCGGTACAGCAAAGTCAGCGACTGCTCGCCCGCTATCAGCGACACCCGGGCGGAAGCCTGCAAAATCTGCATATTGACCGATTGTTGCACCGCCTGGCTGATCCCCGCCGAGGTGCTCGGCAGCCTTGCGTCACTGACATTCGCGTCGTTGTTCTGCGCTTGCGCCTTGCGGCTGCTTTCGGTGGCCGTCATGGAATTGGCGGCGTAGAGCGAGGCGCTGGCATTCTGGATAGGCATGGGCATGATCCGCCTCCTGAAAAAATACGGACGAAAAACATCGTCTCCTACTATTCATTATAGTTGCCAGGCGGAAAAGGCATACATCGAAGATGCCCGCCAAAGCCTCTATAATGCCCGCTCGACTTTTTCCGCATGGAGCAACACATGGCACGCACCATCCATTGCATCAAGCTCGGCCGCGAGGCCGAGGGGCTTGATCTTCCGCCCTATCCGGGCGCTCTTGGCCAGCGCATTTTCGAGCATGTCTCGAAGGAAGCCTGGCAGCAGTGGATCAGGATGCAGACCATGATCATCAACGAAAACCGCCTCAATCTCGTCGATGCGCGGCACCGCAAGTATCTGGCGGAACAGGTCGAGAAGCACTTTTTTGGCGACGGCGCGGATCAGGTTCAGGGCTACGTTCCGCCCAAGGCTTGAGCCGGCGGCAAACGGCAAACGGCCCCGCTCGCGGGGCCGTTTTCTATTCTGGCGCGGCGCGCGGCCCGAGGTTTAGCCGAAGCGCCGGACGCCGGAGGGGGTTCCAAGCAGCAACACGTCGGCCGGGCGGATGGCGAAGAGGCCGTTGGTGACGACGCCGACTATCTGGTTGATCTGCGCTTCCAGCTTCTTCGGATCACTGATCGCGAGATCGTGCACATCGAGAATCAGATTGCCGTTGTCCGTGACGAAGCCCTCGCGCAGCATGGGCCTGCCGCCCAGCTTGGCGAGCTCGCGGGCGACGTGGGCGCGGGCCATGGGGATGACTTCGACCGGCAGCGGGAACTGGCCCAGGGTGGCGACCTGCTTGGAGGCGTCGGCGATGCAGACGAAAGTGCTAGCCACGGCGGCGACGATCTTCTCGCGCGTCAGCGCGCCGCCGCCGCCCTTGATCATGTTCAGCCCGGCGTCGATTTCGTCGGCGCCATCGACATAGACCGGGATGCGCTCGATGTCGTTGAGATCGAGTACCGCGATGCCATGGTTTTCAAGACGCCGACGGGTGGCCTCGGAACTGGCGACCGCGCCCCGGTAGCGAGCCTTCAGCGGCCCGAGCGCATCAATAAAAAAATTGGCCGTCGAGCCGGTGCCGACGCCAATGACGCTGCCCGCTGGCGCATGTTCCGCCACATAGTCGGCGGCGGCTTGGGCAACGGCCTGTTTGAGTTCATCCTGGGTCATGCTGGGTTCTCCTGAAAGGGGCCGCCATTTTACCGGTCGAAAAGTTTAACTTTCGCCTGGGCAAGGAAACACTACACTCTGCATACCCTATCCAATGAGGAGAAAACGATGATCAAAGCCACAGCTGAAGGGAAGGCCGGCGAGGCAGCCGGGCCGGCGGCCAAGCGCGCTGCCAAAACCGCCGCCGCGCCGTCTGCGGCGAAGAAAAAGGCGGCGGCTGCGCCCGCCGCGCCGGTCGACGAAACGGTGGATAAGCATCGCAAGGCGCTGGCCGAGGCGCTGGAACAGGCAGAGGCCATCGACTACGACTCGCCGCCGCATCGCAAACCGGCCAAGGCCGACAAAGCGCCGAAAGCCGACAAGTCCGTCAAGGCGCGCAAGCTGAAACTGGTGCGCGATCGTTTCGCCATGCCGGAAGCCGAGTACGCGCAAATTGGCGAATTGAAAAAACGCCTCGGCGGCGCGTACAAGAAAAGCGAATTGCTGCGGGCTGGCGTGGCCGTGTTATGCGCCCTCAACGACGCCGAATTGCTGGCGGTCATGGCGCATATCAAACGCGTCAAGAACGCTCGTCCGGCCAAGAAGGGCTGACAAAACAAGGGGCAGGCAAAGCGCCGCCCCCTTGGCGCCAAGGCGCGGCTGGCCATCGCGAGCCGCCGGGAGTAGGCCTGTGGGAGCCTGTGGGCGGGGGCGGTCATCCGCCCCGGATCTCAGTTTTTGGCGCTGGGCTTACGGCCGGGCGAAGCCGACGGAATATAGCCGGCGATGCGGCAGAAAATGCCCTCGACCGGCTGGCCGTCCTTGAAGGTTGTCATGCTGCAAGTCGAAATGGCCTTGCGGGCCAACAAGGTCTGCAAAGAGTCGCGAACCTCTTGCAAACCGATGCCGGTGCCCTTGGCGATATCCGCGTCGAGCGCCTGGCCGTGCTTTTTCAGGTGCGTGAGGATGGATTCGGTATGCATGGGAGGCCTTTCTTGAAATGCTGACAGCCACTTCCTGATCCAGCGGCGCAGAGGCCGCCGGGCAGGGCGCTGCTGTCCGGGAGGCGCGGGCCCATCCCCGGTGGAGATCAGCCGCTGCGCCCGTCGCGGATCGCCGTGGCGACGGCGAGATTGCAAGAATCGCGCCGTCAATTGCCGTCAGGCGAGCCGCTTATTATAGCACAGAGCCGACCGGGATGCCTAGCTATCTCCTTGATTGTTCAGTGATCCTGTTTCAATGCGCTTTTCAGGCCGGGGGCTGGGCGCGATGAGTGAGCTTCCCTCGGTTTTCGTCTGCCATGGGGAGGGTTTCATGCACTTCGCTATCTTCATCTCTCGCCTTCCAATGGTGACTCAATATTAGGCTACCATTGGCAGAAGAATTCTCTGGTGAAGCTCAGATCGCCAGTGCGCGCCAGAATATGATGCGGATTTCGATGTCAATCCGACAGTTCATATCGTGTTGGATGGGGTCAGACGGGGGAAACCGTCTTCGTGTCGACCAACGCCCGCAAATGTTCATGCAGCAATTTCGGGATTTGCCCGCCGGTGAGGAGCACACCGGCCTCCATGTTCTGCCCCATCGCATGACCGGTCAGGTTGGCGCTGGTGATGAAGCAAACGGCGCCGTCGGCGACGGCGACTTTGGCGTGAACCCGCCCGTCGGCGAACTGGGCTGTCCGTTCGCGCCAAGCGTAGAGTTTTGCGGTGGGAACCAGTGTCCGCATCTTGCCGATCACGTCGAACGACATGCTGCCACCGTGATCCTGCGACGACTCCAGCAACATCGAGATGCTCACGCCGCGCGTGATCGCGTCGTTCAATGCCTTCACGATGGTCGAGACGTCATAGGCCACGAAACTGGTGACGAACAATGTCTGCTTGGCCGCGCCAATGACTTGCAGCAGCGCCTGCTCGGTGCGACGCGCGGAGACAAAGGGCGTCGTCGGCCCCGTCCACACGAGTTCGGTGGACTGGTGCTTCGACACGTTCTCGAACGCATGACTGGCGGCGAGCAGCATCAAGGCCAGTTCGCCGGAGCCGACCGAGGTCGCGCGCCACGCTTCGACGAGCCGTTCGACGACGACTTTGGCCGCAGCCGTACCGACGACATCCGACAGTGCGGCGTTCGCTTTCGCATCCCCGACCTTCCGAATCGCACCCGCCAGCGCCCGTACCTTCTCCGGTGACACGAGACAGACCACGGCTGTGACGGTTTCCAGCAACCTTTCCATGTCACAGCCCCGCGAAGAACGCGGCATCCTCTCGGTCGAGGGTCTGCACCAGCAACGATCTGTCGAGGTAGCGGTTGCCCCGTTCGCACGAGGTCTCGGCGACCAGACTGCATGCATGGCAGGCCGCCGCGTGCAACGAACGATCTTTGCCCGGATCGTGTTCCGAACAAAGCGGGTCGGACGAGCAGATCTTCGACCGGTTCAGCGCCTGCCGCAGCAGCCGACCGAGGTTCTCCGGTTTGCCGAGATCGACGAGGCCGCCCAGCGTTCCATCCGAATCGGCTGCCGCCGTGTAGATGAGGATGCCTGCTCGATGATTCGCGGAGTCTGCGTAGATGCGTTCGCGGATGCTTGCCGCGTTGTAGCCGCACTCCAGCGCCAGTTCGCGGATGAGCAGGTGCGAGAGCGTGTGGAGCATGGCATAGCGGATGCCGGGGTAGCCCTCGTCCGGGTCGAGGTGGCGCGAATTGCGCCATCCACCATGACCGGCCCTGAGCATCCCGTCGACACTCTTGACGCCAGCTTGCGCTTCCCATGTCCGCAGCGCCGCTTCGTCGAACTGGATGAAGATGCCTTCGCCGTGAACCTGGTTCGCGGGCACCCAATCCGGCTTGCGGCGCGCGAGGCCAGCCATCTGCGGGCGCTCGTTCGGGGCGCTCGATTCTTCGGGCGCTTCGACGCGGGTGAAGCCCAACAAGGCATTGACCTCGCGCAGACGCTCCAGCAACAGCACTCTGGCGATGCGGTTCTCGAAGCCCGTGGGCGTGCTCACCTTCTTGCTCATGAAGTGCGGGTAGTCGGCAGGCGGATTGGCTGCTGTCAGCACTTCCCACTCTGGCCCCTTGATGTCGGCTTCGCCGACGACCTCTTGTCCGCCGCCGTTGCGATGGGCTTCGATGGCTGTCCAGATGTCCGAAGCCGAATGCTTTTCGATGCCCGGAAGTCCGCCCGTAACCTTCAGCGTTTGCACCACGATCGGCACCATCGCCTCAGCCGTGATTCCCTGAAAGACCACCCACCCATCCTGAATCAACTGACCGAGCGGGTCTTTGGCCTGCGGGATGGCGAGCGCCGACAGCGTGATCGGGAACCAACTGTTCGTCGAACCCAGCAGCACGGCCCGCGCTTCCTCGTCGCATTCCTCGTCGAAGTGATCGAGGTGCGGATGCCTGCCCCGGCAACTCGGCAGGTTTTCCTTCCCAGCCTTGCCGAAGGCGTGCGCCATGCTGCGCGATGCATTGCAGGCATCGCACTTCACCCACAGGTTCTCGGTCTGTAACGAAGCGCCGCTCTCGAAGAAGCGCAGCGTCCCCTTGCACGAGCTGTTGCCGCCGTGGACGAAATAGCGCCACGGGAAGTCGTCGAGGTGACCATCGCGGCAGGCCAAGAGGAAACGCGCCGGAACGGCGTCGGCGTCCTTTGCGGGCTGGTCGCCCTTGGAGCCACGGCATCCCTTGTGGACGAAGCGGGTTCGTTCCGGGCGGAAGCGGTTTTCCTTGATCTCGAACAGCCCCGCGTCGAAGGGCGACAGCAGGCCGCACTTCACGCAGCGCATCCAGCGCGGAAACGGCCGCACGGGAACGCCGATGTTCGCCTCCACCGACCACGGATCGACGAGTTCGCTCTTCTGGAACGGCGGC
>CAZFHE010000283.1:0-4663 GCA_964518615.1 uncultured Dechloromonas sp.
GTTTTCATATCCATGGTTAACCCTTCAGGCTGTCCAGGTCATCCACATGGATGCTCTTGAGGTTGCGGAACAGCACGATCAGGATGGCGAGACCGATCGCCGACTCGGCGGCGGCGACCGTCAGAATGAAGAAGACGAAAACCTGTCCCGACAGATCCTGCAGGAAATACGAGAAGGCGACGAAATTCATGTTGACCGCGAGCAGCATCAATTCGATGGCCATCAGCAGCACCAGGAGATTCTTCCGGTTGAGGAAGATGCCAAGCACGCTGATCGCGAACAGGATCGCGCCGAGGATCAGGAAATGCGAAAGGGTAAGCGTATGCATGTTCGTCTTTGCAACTCAGTCTTTTTCAACCGGCATCTTCAGCACGCGGACGCGATCCTTCGCCTTGACGAAGACCTGCTGATTCGGGTTGGTGTATTTGGATTGCTTCGGCCCGCGATAGGTCAGCACGATGGCCGCGATCATGCCGACCAGCAGCACGATGGAGGCCAGTTCGAACGGAAAGACGAAATCGGTAAACATCAGGCGGCCGATTTCCTTGGTATTGGAAATCCCGGCTGGCACGGCGAAGTCCGCGACCGGCGCCTGGAAGGCCTTGGCGCCGAGCACCAGGCCCATTTCCAGGACCATCAGCAAGCCGAGCACGGCCCCCAGCGGCAGATAGCTCCAGAAGCCCTGGCGGATGCGGTCGATATTGATGTCGAGCATCATCACCACGAACAGGAAGAGGACCATGACCGCGCCCACGTAGATGAGGATGATGGCGATGGCCAGAAACTCGGCCTGTAGCAAGGCCCAGATGCCGCCGCAGGTGAAGAAGGCCAGGATCAGGTGCAGCGCGGCATGGATCGGGTTGCGCGCGGTGATCACGCGCAGCGCCGCGAAGACCAGAATCGTCGCCAGAAAGTAGAAAACCAGGGTTTGAAAATCCATCGCGGACACCTGTTATCGATAAGGCGCGTCGAGCGCGCGATCTTCGGCGATCTGGGCTTCGTAGCGATCGCCATTGGCCAGCAGCATCGGCTTGGTGTAATACAAATCGCCGCGTTTTTCGCCGTGGTATTCGAAAACCCGGGTTTCGACAATGGCGTCGACCGGGCAGGCTTCCTCGCAGAAGCCGCAGAAAATGCACTTGGTCAGATCAATGTCGTAGCGGGTCGTGCGCCTTGAGCCGTCGTCGCGCGGGGCCGCCTCGATGGTGATCGCCATGGCCGGGCAGATGGCTTCGCACAATTTGCAGGCAATGCAGCGCTCCTCGCCGTTTTCGTAGCGGCGCAGGGCGTGCAGGCCGCGGAAGCGGAAGCTCTGCGGCGTTTTTTCTTCGGGATGCTGGACGGTGATCTTGCGGGCGAAGAAATACCTGCCCGTCACCGACAACCCTTTCAACAACTCCCTGAGGAGGAGGCTGTTGAAGATTTCCTTCATCGAACCCATTAGGCGCTCCTCACTTCCAGATACTCAAGGGCGACAACATCCAGACGCCGACAACGACGAGCCAGATCAGACAAATCGGCAAAAACACCTTCCAGCCCAGGCGCATGATCTGGTCGTAGCGATAGCGCGGGAAGGTGGCGCGGAACCACAGATACATGAACAGGATGGAGCAGATCTTGATGAGCAGCCAGCCAAGGCCATCCGGCAGGAAGCCGACCGGCGACGACCATCCGCCGAGGAACAGGATCGAGGTCAGCGTGGCGATCAGGATCATGTTGGCGTATTCGGCCAGGAAGAAGAGCGCGAACGCCATGCCCGAGTATTCGACGTGGAAGCCGGCGACGATTTCCGACTCGCCCTCGGCGACGTCGAAAGGCGCGCGGTTCAGCTCGGCGGTGCCGGAAATCAGGTAGACGACGAACATGGGCAGCAGCGGCAGCCAGTTCCAGGACAGGAAATTGAGGCCATAACTCGCGAACAGCCCGGTTTGCTGGCCATTGACAATGGCGACCAGGTTCAGGCTGTTGGAGATCATCAGCACGCAGAGCAACGAGAAGCCCATGGCGACCTCGTAGGACACCATCTGCGCCGCCGAGCGCATGGCGCCAAGAAAAGCGTACTTGGAATTGGAGCCCCAGCCGGACAGGATCACGCCATAGACCCCCAGGGAGGAGATAGCCATGATGTAGAGGAGGCTCGCGTCGATATTGGCCAGCACCAGCGTGTCGGTGAAGGGCACCACGGCCCAGGCCGCCAGCGCCGACGCAAAGGCCAGCATCGGGGCGATCAGGAAAATGCCCTTGTTGGCGCTGCCGGGAACGATGACTTCCTTGAGCAAAAGCTTCAGACCATCGGCGATGGGCTGGATCAGGCCGAAGGGACCGGTCCGGTTGGGGCCGATGCGCACCTGCATGAAGCCGATCACCTTGCGCTCGAAATAGGTCAGATAGGCGACGCCAAGCAACAGCGGGCCGACGATCAGGACAATTTTCACCAGGGTCCACACCGCCGGCCAAGCAACGCCGAAAAGCCCGGAGCCAAAATTCATCAGTGCGTCCATTTATGCACGCTCCACGGAAATCGAACCGAACATCTCGCCCAGTTGGGCAGTGCTCTGATGCGCCGCGGCCACCCGGAGGCAACCGGCGGGAACGGAATTGTCGAGCTTGAGCGGCAGCACGGCTTCGCCCTGCCCCTGGCGAAGCTTGACCATCGTGCCGGCGGAGAGGCCCAGTTCGCCCAGCGTTTGCTCGCAGACGCGGGCGCTCGGCGCGATCGCATCGGCCGTCTGCTGGAGCGCCGGCGCGCGCCGGGCCATGGAATCGGCAAAATGGATGGGCACATCGGCGATCCGCTGCAAGCCGGCGGGCGCGGAGGGCAAGGCAATCGCCACGCCATGGAGCCCATTGTCGAGGCCGGTGACGAACTCCCGGCCCGCGCCCAGCGCTTCATCGCGCACCGCTTCGCTGCTGTCGTAATCGAAGCCGGAAAGATTCAGCACATTGCCGAGCACGCGCAACACCTTCCAAGCCGGACGGGCATCGCCGCGCGCCTTGACGACGCCGTTGAAGCTCTGAATGCGGCCCTCGATATTGACGAAGGTGCCGGCCGTTTCGGTATAGGGCGAAATCGGCAACATCACGTCGGCATATTCGAGAGCCGGCGCATGCTCGAAGGCGGACATATAGACGACCAAGCTGGCCTCTTTCAGCGCGCCGAGCACCCATTGCGGATTGGCGCAATCGAATTCCGGCTCGATACCCATCAGCACATAGGCCTTGCGCGGCTGGCCGAACATCTGGCGGGCATTGGCCCCATTGGAGCCGCTGGGCAGCGCGCCGGCGGCGTAAGCGCCGACGGTATTGCCGCCTTCGCCGAGGAAGCCGAGGGTCGCGCCGGTCAGACGAGCGAGTTCCTGCGCCAGCGCATGCAATTGGGTCGCGAAGGGCGACTGGGTCGCCACATTGCCGAGGAAAATGGCGCGCTTTTCGCCTTCGACCAGGCTCTGGGCAATCGCCCGGGCCGCATCATCGACCGTGACGGATTCCAGACCCGCCGGCACGGCGGCGGCCTTCAGTTCGGCCGCGGCCTTGACGATGGCGCCCAGCGCGCCGGCCAGTTGAGCCGGGGGGACAACCACGCTCTGATGCAGACGGATCAGCTGATCGTCGCCCGTGACCGACAGCAGGCTGAGCTTCGTGGATTTCTTGGCCGCCTGACGCAGGCGCTGCGCGATCAGGGGATGATCCTTGCGCAGGAAGGATCCGACCACCAGCGCGGCGTCGAGTTGCTTGATTTCCGCGAGACGCAGGCCGAGCCAGGGCGTGCCGGCGCGCTTGCCGTCGGCGGAAAAATCGCTCTGGCGCGAGCGGACATCCAGATTGCCGCTGCCCAGGCCGCGCATGATCTTGCCGAGCAGGAACAATTCCTCGACCGTGCAATATTGGGCCGCCAGCGCGCCCAAGGCATCGCCGCCATGCTCGCGGGCGACATCCTTCAAGCCGTGCGCGACATAGTCGAGCGCCACGTTCCAATCGACCTCGCGCCACTCGCCGCCCTGCTTGACCATGGGCTTGGTCAGGCGCTCCTCGGAATTCAGGGCCTGATAGGAGAATCGCTCCTTGTCGGAAATCCAGCATTCATTGAGCGCCTCGTTCTCGCGCGGCAACACGCGCATCACGTTGTCGTGCTTGACCTGGACGACCAGGTTGGCGCCGACGGAATCGTGCGGGCTGACCGACTTGCGCCGTTGCAGTTCCCAGGAACGCGCGGTGTAGCGGAAAGGCTTCGAGGTCAGGGCGCCGACCGGGCACAGATCAATCATGTTGCCCGACAGTTCGGAATCGACGCTGCGACCGAGGAAGGTGGTGATTTCCGAATGCATGTTGCGGTTGGTCATGCCGAGTTCCATGATGCCGGCGATTTCCTGACCAAAGCGGACGCAGCGGGTGCAGTGAATGCAGCGGCTCATTTCCTCCATGGAAATCAGGGGGCCGACCTTCTTGTGGAAGACGACGTGTTTATCTTCGGCATAGCGGCTCTTCATCGGGCCGTAGCCGACCGCCATGTCCTGCAACTGGCATTCGCCGCCCTGATCGCAAATCGGGCAATCGAGCGGATGGTTGATGAGCAGGAATTCCATCACCCCCTTCTGCGCCTTGACGGCCAGATCGGAATGCGTGAACACCTTCATGCCGTTGGTCACCGGCGTGGCGCAGGCCG
>CAZFHE010000284.1:0-2837 GCA_964518615.1 uncultured Dechloromonas sp.
GCCCGGATTGATGGCGACATCGGTCTGGATGAAAGGCACGTAATTTTCCTGCGGCAAGGAACGCCCCTTGGCCGACACGATGCCGGCCGTCACGGAACTGTCAAAGCCAAAGGGCGAGCCGATGGCCACCACCCATTCGCCGACCTTCAACTGAGCCGGATCGCCCATTTTGACGGCAGGCAGGCCGGTCGCCTCGATTTTCAACAAGGCGACATCGGTGCGCTTGTCCGCGCCGATGGTCCTGGCCTTGAATTCCCGCTTGTCGGTCAGGCGAACCATCACCTCGTCGGCCCCATCGACCACATGGGCATTGGTCAGAATATAGCCGTCGCCGCTGACAATGAAGCCCGAGCCCAGCGACCGGTTCTGGAAGCCGCGCGGCCCCCCTTCGCCCGGCTGGCGCGGAATGAAGCGCTTGAAAAATTCGTAGGCCGGATCGTTCTCATCAAACGGCAAGAGCATCTGCCCGTGGCCGCGCATCGCCTGGGTGGTGCTGATATTGACCACGGCCGCGGCCTGCTTCTCGGCCAGTTCGGTGAAATCGGGCAAGCCCTGCATCTGGGCGAGCGCCAGCGCGTTCATGACAAATAGCGAAAACAGGGTGACAAGCTGTCTCATTGACAAGATTTTCATCGGCGACCTAGCTCCTGATCAGGTTGTGAACGAGAAACGATATGGGGTTCGTCCGCGGGATTTCCAGTCATCGCCCACGAACGACGCCACACATAAAACACGGCCCCGGCAAAGGCCAGCGCGCCCCCGCCGATGCCGCCCGCATCGCCGAACAGCGCGTTGCCAAGGAGCGCGCCGACGATGGCCGCGAGGAGCGGCATGCCGTAGGCGAGATTGGCGGCGCGGCGGACGCTGCCGGCGGCGATGGCAATGGTGACGCGCTCGCCGACCGCCGCGCCAAAAGAATTATCGACGCGAAACGTGCGCGGCCCGCCAGCGAACATCCGGCCCAGATTCTGGCCGCCGCACCCCCCCGTTTCATGGCAGCGGCCGCAACCGCCCGCATCCACCATCACCTCGGCCTGATTTCCGTGCAGCGAGCGGACCACGCCGCACACCGCGCTGCTCCCCTCTTCCATGCTCACCAGCGGCGATCCGGGGCCGTATCCAGCAGGGGACGCAGGCGCAAGGCCAGGGTTTCCCGCGCCCGGAAAATACGGGAACGCACGGTGCCGATCGGACAATCCATGATGCCGGCGATTTCCTCATAAGTGAGGCCATCTATTTCGCGCAGCATGATGGCCCGGCGCAAATCCTCCGGCAGCGCCTCCATCGTGGCGCTGACGGTCTCACCGATCTGCTTGGACAACAGGAGACTCTCCGGGGTATTGATGTCGCGCAACAAGCTGGCATCCTCGAAACGTTCGGCCTCCTCGGCATCGTACTCGGTCGAGGTCGGCGCACGCCGACCTCGCGACATCAGATAATTCTTGGCCGTGTTGATCCCGATCCGGTACAGCCAGGTGTAGAAGGCGCTTTCGCCGCGAAAGGCCGGCAGGGCACGGTAGGCCTTGATGAAGGCCTCCTGCGAAACATCCTCGACCTCGGCGGGATCGCGAATGAAACGCGACAGCAAACGCGCCATCCTGCGCTGGTATTTGCTGACCAACTGGTCGAAGGCGCACCGATCGCCGCCTTGCGCTCGCTCGACCAGGATCTGATCGACTTCGCGTTCACTCATCGTTCTGTTGTTCCCGGGGATAGAATGGCCGTGAATCCACGCCAATCCTTTTAGTATAGCGCGACGTTTTTGATCAAGTCTGAGCGCGCCTCGTCCCCATTTCGTGACTGTCTGTAACGGGGCAAGACAACGGTCGCATGCTATATTTCTTGCCGAACCCTTAGTCACGCCGAGAACAGATTTTGCTCTATTTTGATGTCCTTATCATTGGCAGCGGCCTCGCGGGGCAGTCGGCCGCATTACGCCTCGCCCAACACTGCCGGGTTGCCATCGTCAGCAAGCGGCGGCTGGAAGATTCCGCCTCCGGCTGGGCGCAAGGCGGCATCGCCGCCGTTCTCGACAGCAAGGATTCCATCGAAAACCACATCCGCGACACGCAAATCGCCGGCGCATGGCTGAACGACGAGGAAGCCACCCGCCATGTCGTCGAAAACGGCCGGCGGGCCATCGAATGGCTGATCGAACAAGGCGTGCCCTTCACCCAGGATGAATCCGGCTATCACCTGACCCGCGAAGGGGGCCACAGCGCCCGGCGCGTCATCCACGTCGCCGACGCCACCGGCCTTGCGGTACAGGACACCCTGACCCCCAAGGTTCGCGCCGCGGCCAATATCACCATCCTTGAGCACCATATCGCCATCGACCTGATCACCGGCGACAAACCCGGCGCCGGCAAGCACTGTTTCGGCGCCTACGTGCTGGACAACCAAAATGGCGAAGTGATCACCATCGGCGCCGCCAACACCCTGATCGCCACCGGCGGCGCCGGCAAGGTCTATCTCTACACGACCAATCCCGACACCTCGACCGGCGACGGCATCGCCATGGCCTGGCGGGCCGGCTGCCGCGTCGCCAATATGGAATTCATCCAGTTCCACCCGACCTGCCTCTATCACCCAGAGGCCAAATCCTTCCTGATTTCAGAAGCCGTGCGCGGCGAGGGCGGGCTCTTGAAGCTCCCGGACGGCACGCGCTTCATGCCGGAACACGACGAGCGGGCGGAACTCGCGCCGCGCGACATCGTCGCCCGCGCCATCGACTTCGAGATGAAAAAACGCGGTCTCGACTGCGTCTTCCTCGACATCTCGCACAAGGGCGAAGCCTTCATCAAGGCGCACTTCCCCAACATTCACGCCCGCTGCCT
>CAZFHE010000285.1:0-1972 GCA_964518615.1 uncultured Dechloromonas sp.
GCTCGACCTCGGCGCGGATTTCCGCCATGGCCTCTTCGACCCGCGCCGGACTGCCCTCGACGCCCAGTTCCAGATGCCGTCTCTCCTTGCCGATCAGGGAGGGCAGGGAGAAGAGGCGAAGATCGGGGTAGGCGGCGACGATATGCTCCATCAGGTCGAGTAGCGCGCTCTCATAAGCGGCCGGCCCGGTCAGCAGCAAGGCTTTTTCAATGCGGGCGTCGGCCGGCTGGAAGAGCTCGCGATGAAAGCTGTCGAGCGCCCATTCGATCATCGGGTGCGCCATTTGCGGAAAGCCCGGCACGAAATAATGATCACTGACCATGAAACCGGGAATGCGGTTGAAGGGGTTGGGCACGATGGCGACGCCCTGCGGAAAGGTCACCAGGAGCTTACGCTCCTCGGTGATTTCTTCGCCGGCAAAGCGCGCCTTCAATTCCTCATAGCCTTGCGGATGCAGTTCGAGCGCGACGCCGAGCGCGGCGGCCACGGCCTGTCGGGTATGGTCGTCCGGGGTGTTGCCGATGCCGCCGCAGGAAAACACCAGATCGCCGGCGGCCAGGGTGCGCTGGAAGGTCGCCGTCAGGCGCGCCCGGTCGTCGCCCAGGTACGCCGCCCAGGAGAGTTGAAGGCCGCGCGCGGCCAGGAGTTCGGCAATGCGGGCAAAATGCTTGTCCTGGCGCTTGCCGGAAAGAATTTCGTCGCCAATGATGACGGCGCCTATCGTGCGGCTCATGACGCTTCTCCCTCGATACTGACAATCGCGCCGCCGCGTTCCCGGCGCAGGGCTTCCAGGCCGTAGTGGCTGAAGGATAGCGCCGTCAGGGCCGGCGCCAGGAGGCCGATGAAGGGCAGGTGGGCAAAGAGGGCCATGACGAGGCCGAGCAGGAAGAGCGGCCCCTTGTGACGTTTACGCAACGCGGCCCATTCGCTTTGGCTCGCATGCATGGAGAGTGCATCCCAGGCAAAGGCGCGTCGGTTCAGCCAGGCCATCAATAGCAAGGGGATCAAGAGCGAGAGGCCGGGAATGAGCCACAGCGGAATGGTCAAAACCCAGGCGGCGACGAAAATCAGCGAGGCCAGCACGCTATTGAGCGCCCCGGCGACGAAACTATCCTTTCCCATGGGCGCGAGGTCGCGGTATTGGCCCTCGGCCAGGAATTTCAGCATCAGCGGCATGATGGCCACCGAGGCCACCAGCACGGCGACCAGCCAGGCGACGGCAAGAATCGCCATCCAGCCGCCGATGCTGGCCAGCAGGGAAGCGAGCCACAAGAGCCCCCAGGCGGTCAGCCAGGTCATCGGCGGATAGCCGAGCAGATGCTGGATGATGGCGCCGAGCGCCCAGACCGCCAGCGCCGTGCTCAAGAGCAGCGACAACAGCGCCGGGGTCAGCACATAGAGCCAGACCCGGCCATGCTTCAGATCGGCGAAACTGCGCCCAAGTGCGAGCATGATGTCAGCCATTTTTGCTTCCTTTTGCAGTCTCGTAGGATGAGTGGAGCGCAGCGACAAGGCCACTGGTCGCAGGAGAGCCGAAGGCGGGTCCCGCGCAGCGGGATTCGGCGTAGCCGAATGCGTCCATCAATTTCTCCATCTGTCCATCCTACGCTTGATTTTGGCCTATGCGACAATGGCCAAAGCCACCGATATACTGAAACGAACGCTCATTTGCAAGGAATGCACCATGCCCGGACTGCTGGAACGCATCACGACCGACCCCGCCATTCGCAGCGGCAAGCCCGTCATTCGCAATACACGCATCACGGTTTGCGACATCCTGGGCTATCTGGCTAGCGGCATGTCCGAGGCCGAACTACTGGCCGATTTTCCCGACCTGGCGCATGAGGACATCCTGGCGACGCTGGCTTTCGCCGCGCAGCGGGAACAAAGGCTGGTTTCCGCTTTATGAAGCTGTTGTTTGACGAAAATCTCTCGTTCCGATTGGCTGCGGCGCTGGCCGACATCTACCCCG
>CAZFHE010000286.1:0-5696 GCA_964518615.1 uncultured Dechloromonas sp.
GGCCTGGAAGATGCGCCGCCCCTGTGGCAGAAAATCCATGTCGAGGCCGGCTGGGAAGATGCGCTCGAAGCCGTGTTGCGCGAGCGCCTCTCGGCCATCGCCGCCGCCGACGATCCAGCGCTGCTCAATGCCTGGCTGCACGACCGGCCGGAAGCGCGGCTCTCGGTGATGCTGGGCGGCGAGGCGGATTCCCGGCCCCCCCCCCCCCCACCCCCTCTCCCACGGGGGGGAGGGGGGCCGGGGGAGAGGGTGGCGGCCTTGCCTGATTCACTCGCCGCCCGCGTGCGCGGCGACGATCCGGCCGTGCGCGCCGTGCTGGCCGACTGGCTGGGCGGCATCACGACCGCCGAAACCCTGGCCGAGGGTCTTGCCCGGCGCGCCGGACTTGCGCCGGGCGCGGTTATCGTCACTCGCAGCGGCGATTTGCTGACGCCCACCAGCGTCACCTTCTTCGCCCCGGACCAGGGCGAGCACGGCCTCCTTGAACGCCAGCGCGAAATCGAGGCCCTGGCCGAGGGCATCGCGATGGCCCAGGCGCGCACCGAAAGCCTGCGCGAGCAAGAGGCGCTGCTCGACGAGCAATGGGCCGACAAGCAGGAGGAAATGGACGAAACCCGCCAGTACGTGACCGACCGCCAGCAGCGCGTGCATGCCGTACAGCTTGAGGTATTGAAACTCTCCCAGGCGATTGCCCGCTACAACGAGCAAAAGGAGCGCCTCGCCGAGCAGTTGGCCGAACTGGCCGCCGAAGAGGAGGGCGAGCGCGAGCGCGAAATGGCCGCCGATCTGCGCATCGAGGAAATCCGCGAGGGCTTGAGCCGTATCCGCGTATTGGTCGCAGGGGCCCAGGCGCGGCTCGACGAATGCGAGCGCGCCGTGCGCGCCGAGCGCGAAAAAAATGCCGATTTCGACCGGGCGCTGCGCGAAGCGCAGTTTTCGGCCCGCGAGGCCGAGGGCAAATTGCAGGACATCTTCGCCCGGCAGGCATTGGCCCAGCGCGAACTGACGCGCATCGAACGCGACCGGGCGGCCTGCGCCGAGCAGGTCGAAGCCGCGCCGGCCGATGTCATGGAAGAGCAATTGCAAGCGGCGCTGGAAACCCGCCAGGCGGCCGAGAAGGCCCTTGCGGCCAAGCGCGACGCGCTGGAGGCGGCAACCCAGGCGCTGCGCGCCCTGGAAGAGAGGCGTCTCAAAATCGAGCAGGGCCTGGAGCCGCTGCGCGCGCGCATTGGCGACTTGAAGTTGAAGGAACAGGCGGCGGCGTTGAATGCCGAACAATTCGCCCTGCAATTGCGGGAGGCCGGCGCCGACGAGGCGGCGCTCGAAGCGGAAATCGGAACAGGCGGCGGAGCCGGCCGCCCCGCCGCGCTGCAAGGAGAAATCACGCGCCTGGGCAATGCCATCGCCGAACTCGGGGCGGTCAATCTCGCTGCCTTGCAGGAGTTGGAGACGGCGACCGAGCGCAAGGGCTATCTCGACATGCAGGCGGCCGACCTCACCGAGGCCATGGAAACCCTGGAAAACGCCATCCGGCGCATCGACCGCGAAACGCGCGAATTGCTGCAATCGACCTTCGATACGGTCAATGGCCATTTCGGCCGGCTCTTCCCCGAATTGTTCGGCGGCGGGCGCGCCGAACTGGTGATGAGCGGCGAGGAAATTCTCGATGCCGGCGTTCAGGTCATCGCCCAGCCGCCGGGCAAGAAAAATTCGACCATCCATCTGCTCTCCGGCGGCGAGAAGGCGCTGACCGCCATCGCGCTGGTGTTCTCGATGTTCCAGTTGAATCCCGCGCCCTTTTGCCTGCTCGACGAGGTCGATGCCCCGCTCGACGACAGCAATACCGAGCGCTTCTGCGGCATGGTCAGGAAAATGTCGGGAGCAACGCAGTTCCTGTTCATTTCCCATAATAAAATCGCGATGGAAATGGCCGAGCAACTGGTCGGCGTGACCATGCAGGAAAGCGGCGTCTCGCGCGTGGTTGAAGTGGATATCGAAGAAGCTCTGAAGATGAGGGATGCGGCGTAAATGACCGAACTCCAGTTGGGATTGATCAGCCTGGGCGTGGCGGCGGTAGTCGGTGTATTCGCCTACAACAAATGGCAGGAGCGGCGTCACCGCAGGCTGGCGGAAAAAGTGCTCAAACCGCATCACGAGGATGTGCTGCTCGGCGGCCAGCCGGCGGCGGCCCGGCGCGGCGACGCGGAGCCAGCGGCCAGGCCGGAGAGCCCCGCCGAGCGCCGCGAGCCGGTGCTGGCCGAAACCGGGCAGGCGAGCGCGCCTGAGTTTGAACCGATGCGGGCCGAGCCTGTGCCCGAGGCGGCGGCTCGCAGCGAAGCGCCGTTTCGCGAGCCAGCGCCAAACGACGAGGCGGACGAGGCTTTCGCAGGCCCGCTGCCGCCCGAACTACTCGATCCGCGCCTTGAATTCATTGTTTCCATGGAACTGGTCGAGCCGGTATCCATCGCGCAAATCCTGCATTCGCAACACGATGTGCTGGAGCGCCTGAGTAAGCCCGTGCACTGGGTCGGCTTCAACGAGCGCAGCCGCGAATGGGAACGCCTGCGCGCCGACAGCGAGTCATCGGTGCGCCGCCTGCGCATCGGCCTGCAGCTGGTCAATCGCCAGGGGCCGGTCAGCGAGGCGGATCTGGTGCTTTTCACCGGGGCCATGCAGGCCCTGGCCGACGAATTGATGGCCGTAGCCGACATGCCGCCCTCGCGCCTGCTCGACCAGGCCGCCGAGATAGACCGTTTCTGCGCCGCCGTGGATCTCGAAATCGGCCTCAATCTGATCAGCCGCGGCACGCCCTTTCCCGGCACCAAGATCCGCGCGCTGGCCGAGGCCGCCGGCATGGCGCTTGGCGTCGACGGCGCTTTCATCCGCTATGACGATGGCGGCCAGGCGCTGTTTAGTCTGCAAAATTACGAAACGACCCAGTTTTCGACCGATAGCCTGCGCAACCTGACGACCCACGGCCTGACCTTCATTCTCGACGTGCCGCGCGTCGATCACGGCGAGCGGGTATTCATGCAGATGACCGAACTCGCCCGCCGCTTCGCCGATACCCTGCAAGGCACGCTGGTCGACGATAACCGTCAGCCCCTGGGCGACAGCCAGCTCGAACACATCCGCCGCGAATTCATCGGCAAGCCGCAGGCGACCATGCTGAGCTTCGGCCTGCCCGCCGGCTCGCCCCAGGCGCGCCGCCTGTTTTCCTGATGGCGGCGGAAGAGGCCAGCGCGCGGGCGGCGGTGCTGCGCGCCGAAATCGAGCGTCACGACCACGCCTACTACGTCCTTGATGCGCCGAGCATTCCGGATGCCGAATACGACAAGCTGTTTGGCGAATTGCAGGCGCTGGAAGCGCAATTCCCGGAACTGGCCAGCGCCGATTCGCCGACTCGCCGCGTCGGCGGCCAGCCGCTGGCGCAATTCGCGCCGGTGCGCCATGACTTGCCGATGTTGTCGATCCAGACCGAAACCGACACCGAGGCGAGCGGCGCGTTCAATTTCGACGCCCGCATTCGCCGCGAACTGGAGCTATCTGCCGACGCGCCACTGGTCGAATATGCCGCCGAACTGAAATTCGATGGGCTGGCCATCAGCCTGCGCTACGAGCATGGCGTGCTGGTGCGCGGCGCGACGCGCGGCGACGGGACGACCGGCGAGGACGTGACGCAAAATCTCTGCACCGTGCGCCAGATCCCGCTCTGCCTTTCGGGCAATGCGCCGCCGCTCTTGGAAGTGCGCGGCGAAATCTATATGCGGCGCGACGACCTGGAGCAATACAACCGGGCGGCCCTGGCGCGCGGCGAAAAGACGCTGGTCAATCCGCGCAATGCGGCGGCTGGCAGCATACGCCAGCTCGATCCGGCGGTGGCGGCGAGCCGGCCGCTGTGCTTTTTCGCCTACGGTTTGGGGGCGGTGGAGGGCTGGGAGCCGCCGTCCACGCACGCTGGCGTGCTGGATGCCCTGGCCGCCTTCGGCCTGCCGGTTTGCGAACATCGCGCCGTGCTGGCCGGCGCTGAAGCGCTGGCCGGCTTTCACCGGCGTATCGCCCAATTGCGCGAGCGCCTGCCCTTCGATATCGACGGCGTGGTGTACAAGGTTAATCGCCTCTCCTTGCAGCAGCGCCTCGGCTTTCGCTCGCGCGAGCCGCGCTGGGCGGTGGCGCATAAATATCCGCCCCAGGAAGCGCTGACCGTGGTCGAGGCCATCGACATCCAGGTTGGCCGCACCGGCGCGCTGACGCCGGTGGCGCGCTTGAAGCCGGTATTTGTCGGCGGCGTCACGGTGACCAATGCCACCTTGCACAATGCCGACGAGATGGCGCGTAAAGGGGGGCTGTGCGTCGGCGACACGGTCATCGTGCGTCGCGCGGGCGACGTGATTCCCGAGGTGCTGGGCGTCGTCGCCGAGCGCCGGCCGCCGGACGCGACGCCTTTTATCATGCCCGAGGCCTGCCCGGTCTGCGGCGCCCATGTGGCGCGCGAGGAGGGCGAAGCGGTGACGCGCTGCTCCGGCGGCTTTTCCTGCCGCGCCCAGCGCATCCAGGCCATTTTGCACTTCGCGGGACGCCGCATGATGGACATCGAAGGCTTGGGCGAGCGCTATGTCGAGCGCCTGGTCGAATTCGACTATTTGCACGGCGTCGCCGATCTCTATCGCCTGAGGCTCGACGATCTGCTCGACATGAAACGGCGCGCCGACGAGCGCGATGGCACGGTGCCGGAGACGGCAAAATCCGGGCAGATCGCCACCCGCTGGGCCGAAAACCTGCTCGCCGCCATCGCCGCCAGCCGCATGCCCAGCCTCGCCCGGCTGCTGTTCGCGCTGGGTATTCGCCATGTCGGCGAATCGACCGCCAAAACGCTGGCCGACTGGCTGGGCAGCATCGAGCGCGTGCGCCGGACGCCAGCGCCGATCCTGCGGGCGCTGCCCGATATTGGCGCGACGGTGGCGGCGGCGATCGCCGATTTCTTCGCCGAAGAACGCAATGCCGATGCCGTCGATGCGCTGCTTGCGGCGGGCGTGAGGCCGGCCGATGAACATCCGCCGCATCCGGACCTCGCCGAGCGCCTGGCCTGGAGCGAACTGTACGCCGCGCTCGGCATTCCCAAACTGACCCCCTTGCGGGCCAGGCAACTGGCTGCGCTTGTCGATGGCGCGGCGCTGGCAGCCGATGGCCTCGATGTCGCCACAACGCCCGCCGTCTTGTCCGGAGCCGGCATGCCCGGCGAGCTCATCGACGCTCTGGCCGACTGGCTGCGGCAACCGGGGCGGCGCGGCTGGCTGGCCAATGTGGCGACGCGCCGGGCGGAACTGCTGGCTGCGCTGCCGGCGATGCCGCTGGAAGGTTCGCCGGCGGCCTCGCCGCTGGTCGGCAAAAGCTTTGTGCTGACCGGCACGCTGCCGACCCTGAAGCGTGACGAGGCCAAGGATTTGATCCAGGCCGCCGGCGGCAAGGTCGCGGGCTCGGTGTCGAAAAAAACCGACTACGTGGTGGCCGGCGAGGAAGCCGGGTCGAAACTCGACAAGGCGCTGGAATTGGGAATTCCGGTAATTGATGAGGCAGAATTGCTGAAAATGCTGGATAAGATAGAAGTGGAGTAGGTTGGGGTGAGCCGCAGGCGAACCCCAACATGGGGCGTCTTGTTGGGCATCGCTTCGCTCAGCCCAACCGATGGCCTGGAT
>CAZFHE010000287.1:0-6747 GCA_964518615.1 uncultured Dechloromonas sp.
CAGCGGGGGAAGGAGACGGATCCCCTCCCCTGCTTGCGGGGTTAGGGTGGGGGCAACAGCGCGAAAAGCACGCCTGCCATGAAAAACCGCTCACGGCCCGGGACTTGCCTCCTCCTCGGGCGGAAGCACTGGCTGCGGCACGCTCATCGCATACAGCACGCCGGCGCAGCAAACGAAGAAGGCGGCGACGGCCAAGAGGCTCGGCGTCCAGGTATCGGCCAAACCGCGGTTCAGCCACAGCCAGACAAAAATGCCGAGGGCCGGCAGGGACAGCAGAGCACTGATAGAGGCCAGGATCAGGGATATTTTCTGCCCGGAGTGGCGCGGTTTTCTCATTCGACTTCCTCGACTTTCAACCAGATGGAACGCGTGTCCCGGATATCGGCCGACCCGGCGCTGAATCCTCCCTGCTGCCCGCTGGCCTGTCGGCCAGTGCCGCCGAGTTCTATCCATTCGCCGAGATGGCCATTGACCGTCGTGCTCAAATGCTGCGACTCGATGCCGCCGGGTTGGCGAAAATCCTGGCGCTCCGCCTGCTGAGTGATTTCCAGCGTCACCCGCTGGCCGTTGACCCGTGGCGTGGCGTAGAAGCCGCTGCCGAGATCGCGGAAAACGACGCTGTCGCTGACCACGGCGCCGCCCGGGCCGACGACGACCTGACGCAGCGGCACCGCCAGCGAGCGGCCAACGCGGATGAAGGCCCGGCCGCCGTCGACGGTCTGCACCCTCTGGGCGGCGCTCTCGCTGCGCGCGCTGCGGGTATCCCAAACGCTGGCGCGGATGTCGGCCCCGCTGCGCTTGCCCAGCCTCACGTCGCCGCTGGCCTCTCCGCCGCGCGCACTGTCCTCGCTCTGCCGATCCGTGGCGATACGGATGATCAGCCGCCGCTGCGGCGCGTCGATGGCCGCCAGCGCGCGCTTGATCTCGGCCCGGTTACCCGGCGAGGCCCTGAGAAACAATTGGTTGTTCATGCCGGTCAACGTGCCGCCGGGCTCGACCAAGGGCAGCAGCACCGGCAGCACTTCACTCGCGCTCCGGCTTTGCAACTCGATGATTTCCATCGGCTGCGCGCCGGCCCCTCCAAACCACAGAGCCAGGAAGAGGATGAAGAGGGCTTGCCGCAAACGGGCCATCCAGTTTTCCTTACTCGCCGGGCAGATGCGCCAGGGCGAGATATTCGCGCGAACTCATCTCGGTCAGCCGCGACACCGTGCGCTTGAATTCGCCGGCCTGGGTACCTTCGGTATAGAGCTCGTCGGCGGCGCAGTCGGCGGTGGCGATGAGCTTGACCTTGTGGTCGTAGAACACATCGACCAGCCAGGTGAAGCGCCGGGCTTCGGAAGCCTGATGCGTGGTCATCCGGGGAATGTGCGACAACAAGACCGTGTGATAGCTGCGGGCAATCTCCAGATAGTCGTTCTGCGAGCGCGGGCCGCCGCACAACACGCGGAAATCGAACCAGATCACGCCATGGCCGCGCCGCACGGTGTCGATATTGCGCCCGAGCACCTCGATGTGCCAGCCCTTCTTGCCATCCTCGCCGGCCACCATGCGGAAATAGTCGAGCATTTTCTTCTCGGCGGCGGCATCGGAGGGATGGTGATAAATCTCGACCTGTTCCAGCGCCCGCAGCCGGTAGTCGATGCCGGCCTCGACTTCGAGCACGTCGAGATGTTTATTGAGGAGCGCGATGGTCGGCAGGAAGCTCTCGCGATGCAGGCCATTCGGATACAAGCGGTCGGGCGGATAATTCGACGTCATCACCAGCACCACCCCCTTGGCGAACAGCCCTTCCATCAGCCGCCCCAGAATCATCGCGTCGGCGATGTCGGAGACATGGAATTCGTCGAAGCAGAGCAGGCGCACTTCCTTGGCCACCTGCTCGGCGACTTTCAGCATCGGATCGGGCTCGCCCTTGTATTGGTCGAGATCACGGTGGATCTGCTGCATGAAGGCATGAAAATGGAGGCGCTTCTTGCGCCGGTAGGGCACCGAATCGTAGAAGCAATCCATCAGAAAACTCTTGCCGCGCCCGACGCCGCCCCAGAAATAGAGGCCGCGCGGCGGCGTCGGCGGGGACAAGAGGCGCTTGAACGCGCTGCCGCGATCGACCTTGAAATGCAGGAGCCGGGTATAGAGCGCCTGTAGCGCATTGGCCGCCGCCATCTGGGCGGCATCGGCGACATAGCCGCGCGTATCCAAGAGGCTCAGGTAGGCATCAAGCATGCCCTGGGGGGCGACATTCAGTTTCTTGTGTGGCATGGGTCCGTACCAGCGTGGGAAATGAGCCTATTTTGCCAAAGAACGACGGCGGATTCGGGGTATTCACCTGGCGATGCGCCAACAAAAAGGCGGGTGCGAAACCGCAACCCGCCTTGAAGCCAAAGGCCCGCGCCGCTTAGAGATGCAGCGGCCGCTTGTCGCAGGCCAGCGCCGCTTCGTGCACCGCTTCCGACAGGGTCGGGTGGGCGTGGCAAATGCGCGCGAGATCCTCCGATGCGCCGCCGAATTCCATGGCGACGACGGCTTCGGAAATCAGCTCGGAGGCATTCGGGCCGATGATATGCACGCCGAGAATGCGGTCGGTCTTGGCACAGGCCAGCATCTTGACGAAACCGGAGGGATCGCCCATGCCCAGCGCCCGGCCATTGGCCAGGAAGGGAATCTTGCCGGCCTTGTAGGCGACGCCCTCGGCCTTCAATTGCTGCTCGCTCTTGCCGACCCAGGCGATTTCCGGCGAGGTATAAATGACGCCCGGCACCATATCGAGATTGCAGTGCCCGGCTTGGCCGGCGATCAGTTCGGCGACCATGACGCCCTCTTCCATCGCCTTGTGCGCCAGCATCGGCCCGCGCACCACATCGCCCACCGCCCAGACGCCCGGCAGATTGGTCTTGCAATGGCCGTCGACCTCGATCATGCCGCGCTCATTGAGCTTCAAGCCCACCGCGTCGGCATTGAGCCCATCGGTATTGGGGATGCGGCCAATCGAGATGATCAGGCGGTCGGCGTCCAGCGTCTCGGCCCTGCCGTCCTTGGACTCGTAGGCGATGGAGACGCCCTTCTTGCCGGTCTTGATCTCGCCGATCCTGACCCCGGTCTGGATTGCCAGACCCTGCTTGGTAAAGAGCTTGAGCGCTTCCTTGGCGACATCCTGGTCGGCGAAGGGCATGAAATCCGGCAGGGCTTCGAGGATGGTCACTTCGGAACCCAGCCGCCGCCAGACCGAGCCCATTTCCAGACCGATCACGCCCGCGCCGATAATGGCCAGCTTCTTGGGCACCGATTCCTGATCCAGCGCGCCCTCATTGTCCATGACGATTTTCTGGTCGACCGGCACATTGGGCAGATGGCGCGGCTTGGAGCCGGTGGCGATAATGACCTGCTTGGCCAGCACCTCCTCGGCGCCGACCTTGAGCTTGTAGAACTCGCCTTCCTTGCCGACGAAGGAGCCGTGGCCCGGAATCATGGTGACCTTGTTCTTCTTGAACAGGCCCTTGATGCCGGCGGTCAACTGGGTGACGACGCCGTCCTTGCGCGCCTTCATTACCGGCACGTCGATGCTCGGCGCGGAAACCTTGATGCCCTGGCCGGCGAAGGTATGGGCGGCTTCCTCGAACAGGTGCGAGGTATGCAGCAGGGCCTTGGAGGGAATGCAGCCGACATTCAAACAGGTGCCGCCGAGGCGCGGCTCGCCCTTGGGATCGGCATAAGGATTGGATTCGCAACAGGCGACGGCAAAGCCCAGCTGCGCCGCACGGATGGCCGCCACGTAACCGCCGGGGCCGCCGCCGATCACCAGCACGTCAAATTGCTTGGACATGTGAAACTCCGAAAGTAATGAGCGCCCTCTCCCCAAGCCCGCTCCCGCACGCGGGCGAGGGGCTTTTCTCCCCTCTCCCATTCATGGGAGAGGGGCCGGGGGAAAGGGTGACGTCATACGAATAACTGGTTGTTGATCGCAATACCGGATCAGACGCCGAGCAGCAGGCGGGACGGATCTTCCATCGCTTCCTTCATCGCCACGAGGCCCAACACGGCTTCACGGCCGTCGATGATGCGGTGGTCGTAAGACATCGCCAGATAGTTCATCGGGCGGACGACGACCTGGCCGTTCTCGACCACGGCGCGGTCCTTGGTGGCATGGATGCCGAGAATCGCGGACTGCGGCGGGTTGATGATCGGCGTCGACATCATCGAGCCGAAGATGCCGCCATTGGAGATGGAGAAGGTGCCGCCGGTCAGCTCTTCGATCGACAGCTTGCCGTCCTTGGCCTTGGCGCCGAATTCGGCGATCTTCTTCTCGATGTCGGCAATCGACATCTGGTCGGCGTTGCGCAGGATGGGCACGACCAGACCGCGCGGCGAACCGACGGCGATGCCGATGTCGATGAAGCCGTGATAGACGATGTCGTTGCCATCGACCGAGGCGTTCAGGACCGGGAAGCGCTGCAACGCCGCGCAAGCCGCCTTGACGAAGAAGCCCATGAAACCGAGGCGTACGCCGTGGGTCTTCTCGAATTTCTCGCCGTACTGTTTACGTAGCGCCATCACCGGCGCCATGTTCACCTCGTTGAAGGTGGTCAGGATGGCGTTGGTCTGCTGCGACTCCAGGAGACGCTCGGCAATGCGGGCGCGCAGCCGGGTCATCGGCACGCGCTGCTCGGTACGGCCGGCCAGATCCGCAGCCGTCGGCGCAGCGGCCGCGGCGGCTTTCGGCGTGGCGCCAACGGCGTCTTCCTTGGTCACGCGACCGCCACGGCCGGTACCGGCCACATCGGCGGCGGGGATGCCCTTCTCGTCGAGAATCTTGCGCGCGGCCGGGCTCGCGGTACCCACCGGAGCTCCGGCGGCGGGGGCCGGGGTAGCGGCGACCGCCACGGCTTGCGGCGCGGCGGCAGGAGCCCCAGCGCTGGCGGTGGCGGCGGTGTCGATCTTGGCGATCAACTCGCCGGAAACAACGGTTTCGCCGTCGCCCTTGATGATCTCGACCAGCACGCCAGCGGCGGGCGCCGGCACTTCGAGCACGACCTTGTCGGTCTCGATGTCGATCAGGACTTCGTCACGGCCAACCGCTTCGCCGATTTTCTTTTTCCAGGATGCGAGCGTGCCTTCGGCAACGGACTCGGAAAGCTGGGGAACTTGGACTTCGATTATGCTCATGATGTCTCCACTCTGCGGTTCAGTACTCGATCTTGCCCAGCGCGGACTCGATCACTGCTTTTTGTTGCTCGTTGTGCTTCGCCAGATAGCCGACGGCCGGCGACGAGGAAGCCGGACGGGAAACCAGCAGCAATTTCTGCTTGCTGCCCAATCCGCTGTCCAGGTGATGACGCGAGGCGAACCAGTACCAGGCCCCCTGGTTGCGGGGTTCTTCCTGGGCCCAGACGATCTCCGTGGCCTTCGGGTACTTGGCGAGTTCGGCTTGCAGGGAATCCTTCGGGAAAGGATACAACTGCTCCAGTCGAACGATCGCGATGTCGGTGATCTTCTTCTCGCGGCGGGCGGCCAGCAGATCGTAATAGACCTTGCCGCAGCACAGGACGACGCGCTTGACCTTGTTCGGGTCGATTTCGTCGACTTCGCCGATGACGCGCTGGAACTCGCCGTAGGCCAGATCCTCCATTGGCGAGGCGGCATCCTTGTGGCGCAAGAGCGACTTCGGCGACATCACGATCAGGGGCTTCCTCTGCATGCGCACGGCCTGGCGGCGCAGCATGTGGAAGGCCTGGGCGGCGGTGGTCGGCACGCAGACTTCCATGTTCATTTCGGCGCAAAGCTGCATGAAGCGCTCCAAGCGGGCCGAGGAATGCTCCGGACCCTGGCCTTCGTAACCGTGCGGCAGCAAGAGGACCAAGCCGCAGGCGCGGCCCCACTTGGCTTCGCCGGAGGCGATGAACTGGTCGATGACGACCTGGGCGCCGTTGGCGAAGTCGCCGAACTGGCCTTCCCAGATCACCAGCTCGAAGGGATTGGCCGTGGCATAGCCGTAGTCGAAGGCGAGCACGGCTTCTTCGGACAGCACCGAATCGAAGCACTGGAAACCGGCTTGCTTCTCTTGCAGGTTTTTCAGCGGATGATAGGTGCCCTCGGACCAGTTGGTGCGGTTCTGGTCATGGAAGGCGGCATGGCGGTGGAAGAAGGTGCCGCGACCGACGTCCTCGCCGGAAATGCGCACGCCGTAGCCGGAAACCAACAGCGACGCGTAGGCCAGATTCTCGGCCATGCCCCAATCGACCGGCAGCTTGCCCTCGCCCATCGCGGCGCGATCCTCGACGATCTTCTTGACCCGAGAATGCAGGGTAAAGCCTTCGGGAATGTCGGCCAGACGCTTGGCCAGACGTTGCAGTTCGGCCATCGGCACCGTGGTGTCGCAGGTTTCGATGTAGTTCTTGGCCTTGAACGGCGTCCAGTCGATGGTCATCGGGTGCTTGTAGCCGGCCAGCACCGGGTTGTACAGCAACTCGCCCTTGTCCAGGTGCTCGCGATATTCCTTGATCATCTGCTCCGGACCGTCGGCCGCCAGCGTGCCCTCGGCGATCAGCTTGTCGCCGTACAGCTTGCGGGTGCCCGGGTGCTTGGCGATGATCTTGTACATCAGCGGCTGGGTGACCATCGGCTCGTCCTGCTCGTTATGACCGAGCTTGCGGAAGCAGATGATGTCGATCACCACGCACTTCTGGAAGGTCTGGCGATACTCGATGGCCAGTTGGGTGGCCAGCGCCACGGCCTCGGGATCGTCGCCAT
>CAZFHE010000288.1:0-18296 GCA_964518615.1 uncultured Dechloromonas sp.
ATGAATCAAAACCGCTCTAGGGCGCGAGTGTTGCCGCGTCAGGCCGAGTCGACCAAGCGGCTGCCGCTGGGCGCGGCGGTTTGGCCGTTGCTGCCGTAGAGGGAATCGCCGGCGCGCCGGCTGTCGAGGATATGTAGCGCATCGCCCGTATGTTGCAGGTGCAGGGCGACCAGGTTGGCGTTGAGTTCGTGCAATTGCCTGGCTTCGCTGGCGAGCGAGAGCAAGGTCTGCCAGTCGCGGGCGAGCTGCTGCTCCGCCGGATGGGCGGCCAGCCAGTTTTCCATGGCGCTGCGGGTTTTTGAGTCGCTGCCGATGCCGAGCGCGGCGCGGCGCTCGTTTTCCAGTTCGTTGAGTTGCTCGACCAGGGCCACCTTGGCCGCGCCGAGGGCCGGCAGGGGTTCCGGATTGGCGGCCTGCAAGGCTTCCTGCTCTTCCTTGAGCAGTTCGATGAAGCGGCCGATCAGCTCGACTTCGCGCCCGGTGATGGCGCCGAGCTGGCTCATCAGGCGTCGCGCCGGCCAGAGGCGCCGATCAGGTCGCGGGCGGATTCGATCAGCCGGTCGGCGATGGCTTCCGGGTTGATCTTGAACCGGCCTTCGGCGATGGCCTGCTTGATTTCCTGGATGCGCGCGGAATTGACCGGCGGCGCTTCGCCGCCGCGCAGGCTGCCCGCCAGGGGGCTCAAGCTGACCGCCTCGGTGGTCGCGCCGGCGGCTGGCGCGGGCTGGGCGGCCGGCCCCTTGGGGGCGATGCCGGCCGTCGTGGGGGCGTATGAACTGTCGATCTTCATGATGAACATCCCGATGCTATCTGTCCTGATCTGTATAACGGCGCATTGGAGCGAAGCTTTAGCCTAATAAGCAATTTCGACGGTGCCATCGGCCTGGGCGATGCCGCTGACGGTCTGGCCGCCGGCATTCATGCGCACCTGGGCGACCTGGCCGACGCCGGCATTGTTCAGCGCCCGTCCTTCGCTACTGACAGCAAAACCCGTACCACGGGAGATGACGCGGACTGTCTGGCCTTGCCGGATGACCAGCGGGGCGATCAGTTGATCATTGCGTAGCGGCTGGCCGGCGGCCACGGCATTGCGCAGGGTTTTGCCGACGGCGTCGGCGCTCGAGCCGACGATGCCGCTGGGCAGGGTCGACAAATCGCCCGCCAGCACGCTGATATCGCCTTCCTGGATGGTTTGGCCCGCGCCGAGCGGGCGGGCGGTGACGACATAATTGCCGGTCACGGCAATTTGTACCGGCACCAGCACGCTCCAGATGTTTGGCCCCAGGCAGCGGACGCCGATATGGGTCCGCCCCGAGAGGCGCGTGCCGGGCGGCGCGTAGGCTTCGTGCGCGGTACAGGGCGGCAGGCGCTCGACATCGAGCCGGCCCATGGTGATTTTGACGTCGCCCGGCATGCCCTGGGTTTGCAGCTTGGCGTAGCGTTCGGCGGTGTCGATCACCCCGTCGACTTCGGCGGCGATGGCGGTTGAACCGAAGAGGAGGGCAGAGAGGAGGATGAGGCAGCGCAGCAGCATGCCGCCATTGTGCCTGATCGCGTGGGGCGGGGGAAAGCGCCGCTCGCCGAAGAGTTGGCACAAATAATGCTTCCCATCGGTTGAGTCAGGAGGAAACAGCCCATGAACCCCATTGCCCAACATGTGTCGGTATATAGCCAGGCCTTGAATTTGCGCACCCAGCGTCATCAGATTCTGGCTTCCAATATCGCCAATGCCGATACGCCGCAGTATCAGGCGCGCGATTTCGATTTTGCCCAGGCCATGCAAAACGCGCTGGGCGGGCGCATGGGCGGCGGCATCGGCATGGCGCGGACGGCGCCGGCACATCTTGCCGGCAACGGATACGCGGCGGCGCAATTGATGTATCGCCAGGAAAGCCAGTCGGCGGTCGATGGCAATACCGTGGATATGGATGTCGAGCGCGCGCAGATGGCCGATAACGGCTTGCAGTACCAGATCCTGACGCAATTGATTGGCGACAAGTTCAAGGGGCTGCGTAGCGCGCTGTCCCCGACCAATGGCTGAGGAGAGCCGGCATGAGTCTCTTTAACGTATTTCAGGTGGCCTCCAGCGCGATGACGGCGCAGTCCATGCGCCTCAATGCCGTGGCTTCCAATCTGGCCAACGCCGACAGCATCGTTTCTTCCGATGGTCAGCCTTACCGCGCGAAGCAAGTGGTGTTCGAGACGGCGGCCATGGGCAATGGCGAGTTGTCCAAGGGCGTGCGCGTGCGCGAGGTGGTCGAGAGCGCCGCTCCGGCGCGCATGGTCTATGACCCGAAAAATCCCGCCGCCGACGACAAGGGCTATGTCGCCTTCGCCAATGTCGATGTGGTCGAGGAAATGACCAACATGATTTCCGCGTCGCGCTCCTACCAGACCAATGTGGAAGTCATGAATACCGCCAAGGCGATGCTGCTGCGCACCTTGCAGATCGCCCAGGGATAAGCCCGACAGGAGAGAGCCATGAGTCTTATCAACAACACCGATTACACCGCCGAGCTATACGCCAAGGTGGGCGGATCGTCCGGCAAGCCCGCCGCCGGCAGCGGCGCGGTTCAGGATATGGAAACCCGCTTCCTGACCCTCTTGATGGCGCAGATGAGAAATCAGGATCCGCTCAATCCCCTCGACAATGCCCAGGTCACCACCCAGCTTGCGCAATTGAGCACGGTCACCGGCATCGAAAAGCTCAACGAGAACATGAGCCGCTTGCTGGCCGGTTACAACGAGGCCCAGGCGATGCAGGCGGCAAGCATGGTCGGCAGAAGCGTGATGCTTGCCGGCAATAATTTGCCGATGGCCGATGGGAAGTCGATCGGCGGCATCGGGCTTTCAAGCCCGGCCGATCAAGTGCAGATCACCATCAAGGATGCGAACGGCAAGGTCGTGCAGGTCGTGGATCTCGGCGAACACGAGGCCGGCAATTCCTACTTTGCCTGGGACGGCGCCGATGCCGACGGCAATGTGCTGCCCGACGGCAACTATACCTTCAGCGTCAAGGCCACCCTCGGCGGACAGCCGGTCGTCGCATCGACCATGCAGATTGGCATGGTTTCTGCTGTGACCCTGGGGAGGGATGGCTTCCTGCTTGAGATGGGCACCTTTGGCAAGGTGGCTTTCAACGAAGTTTTGCAAATTTTTTGAGTGAGGTGAAGAAATGGCATTCCAGCAGGCACTAAGCGGACTCAATACATCGTCCAAGGCGATTGATGCGACCAGCCATAACATCGCCAACTCGAGCACGGTCGGCTACAAGGCCGGGGTCGCTCATTTCGCCGACGTCTATGCCGCCTCGTTGAGCGGCAATGGCGCGAGCCAGATCGGCATTGGCGCGAATCTGGTGGCGATCCAGCAGCAATTCACCCAGGGCAATATCACGACCACCAATAATCCCCTGGATATCGCGATCAATGGCGGCGGCTTTTTTCGCATGGACAACAATGGCGCCATCAGCTACACCCGCAATGGTCAGTTCCACCTCGACAAGAACGGTTTTGTCATCAACGACCAGGGCCTGGTCCTGACCGGCTATGCGATGCAGAACGGCGCCCTGACCCAGACCGTCGTCCCCTTGCAGATTTCCGCTTCTTACCTGACGCCGCAGGCGACCGGCTCGAACGTGAATTCGCCCTTCAATGGCGTCAAGGTCAATCTCAACCTGGATTCGCGCCAAACCGAGCCGGCCTCGCCCTGGGTCGATGGCGGCGCGCCCGGCGATACGGGTAGCTATACGCCCGATCCGACCACCTACAACTTTGCGACGGGGACGACCATCTACGATTCGCTGGGCAATCCGCACAACCTGATGTTCTATTTCCGCAAGACGACCGCCGGCAGCGAGTGGGAGGTCTATGCCACGCTCGACGGCACCACCAACCAGAACATCGTTCCGGGCGGCGGCCCGATCGGCACCCTGACCTTCGATGCGCTGGGCCAGATCAGCGGCGGCAGCCCGATGAATGTCACGCTCGATATTTTCAACGCCATGGTCAGCCAGGGCCAGCCGAATGGCAATGGCGCGCTCGCCATCCAGACCTTCCCGATTGATTTTCTGGGCACCACCCAGTTCGGCAGCTCGAACAGCGTGAATCGCATCGAGCAGGACGGCTATGCCGCGGGCGCGTTGGTCGGCGTCTCGGTTGCCCAGGATGGCATCATCCAGGCGCGCTACAGCAATGGTCAGACCTATGGCATGGGTCAGGTGGTGCTGGTCGATTTCACCAATCCGAACGGCCTGCGCTCGATTGGCAATAATCAGTGGATCGAAACCTCCGATTCCGGCGCGCCCATGATCGGCGCGCCGGATACCTCGGGGCGCGGCGTGCTGACTTCCTACTCGGTCGAGGAATCCAACGTCGATCTGACTTCCGAACTCGTGAATCTGATTACCAATCAGCGCAATTACCAGGCCAATGCCCAGTCGATCAAGACCCAGGATCAGATCATGCAGACCCTGGTCAATCTGCGCTAAGCCGGCTTTCTGAGGGGCAGACATGGATCGCCTGATCTACACCGCGATGAGCGGCGCCAAGCATGTGTTCATGCAGCAGGCCGGCACCGCGAACAATCTGGCCAATGCCAGCACCGTCGGCTACAAGGCGCAGGAACATCGCTTTCGCGCCGTGCCGGTTCAGGGCGAGGGCATGCCGACGCGCGCCTTCACGGTCGATGCCTCGGTGGCCGACGTGTTCGACCAGGGGCCCTTGATGTTTACCGGCAACGAACTCGATGTCGCGGTTCAGGGCAAGGGCTGGATCGCCCTGCAAATGCCCGACGGCAGCGAAGCCTATACCCGCGCGGGCGGCCTGCAAGTCGATGTCAACGGCCTGTTGCAGACCAAGAGCGGTTACAACGTGGCCGGCGACGGCGGGGCCATCAATATTCCGCCGGACAACAACATCACCATCGGCTTCGACGGCACGGTATCGGTGGTCGCGACCTATGGCGCTCAGAACAACGTCAATATTCTGGGGCGCATCAAGCTCGTCAATCCGCCGGAAGAAGAGCTGGTGCGCGGCGCGGACGGCCTTTTTCGCCTGAGAAGCGGCCAGCCCGCGCCCCTCGATGAGAATGTGAGCCTCGCGCCCGGCGCGCTGGAAGGCAGCAATGTCAATGTCACCGACGCCATGGTCAATCTCATCAGCCTGTCGCGCCAGTTCGAAATGCAGATCAAGTTGTTGCAGACCGCCGACGCCAATGCCCAGCGCGCCGACCAGTTGTTGTCCCTCAATGCCTGACCCTGACAGGACCTGAATCATGATCCGTTCCCTGTGGATTGCCCGAACCGGCCTCGACGCCCAGCAGACCCAGCTCGATGTCATCGCCAATAATCTCGCCAATGTCAGCACCAATGGCTTCAAGCGTTCGCGCGCGGTGTTCGAGGATTTGCTGTATCAGACCCTGCGCCAGCCCGGCTCGCAGACCTCGCAGCAAAACCAGGTGCCGACCGGCCTGCAACTGGGTACCGGCGCGCGCCCCGTGGCGACCGCCCGGCTATTTACCCAGGGCAATATCCAGAAAACCGAAAATCCGCTCGATGTCGCCATCCAGGGGCACGGCTTTTTCCAGGTGCTGCTGCCCGATGGCACCACCGCCTATACCCGCGATGGCTCCTTCCAGAAAGACAATCAGGGCCAGATCGTCACCGCCGACGGTTATCCGCTTCAGCCCGCCATCATCATTCCCGCCGATGCGCAAAGCATTTCGATCGGCATGGATGGCACGGTGTCCATTACCCAGGCGGGCGTCCCCGGCAGCGTCGAGATCGGGGCCATACAAGTCGCCACCTTCATCAATCCGGCGGGTCTGCTCGGCATGGGCCAGAACCTCTTCCTGGAAACCGCCTCCAGCGGCGTGCCGACCCCCAATACGCCGGGGGCCAATGGCGCAGGCTCGGTCAACCAGGCCTATGTCGAAACCTCCAATGTCAATGTCGCCGAGGAACTGGTGACCATGATCCAGACCCAGCGGGCCTATGAACTCAATTCCCGGGTGGTGTCGACCTCCGATGCCATGCTTGGCCGTCTGACGCAAATTTGAGGTGATGTCATGAAGCCGCTTGCCCTCTTTCTGCTGGCGCTGATTGCCGGTTGCACCAGCGTGCCGCCGACCAATGTCCATCAGCCGATGACGGCCCGGCCCCCCTTGCGCGACGAGGCGCCGGCGGCCAATGGCGCGATCTGGCAGGCCGGCCAGAGCCGGCCGCTGTTCGAGGATCGCCGGGCGCGCTATGTGGGCGATACCATCACCATCCGCATCATCGAGAACACCAACGCGACGACCAAGTCGAACAACAAGGTCAATAAGAGCGGCAGGACCACGGCCTCGGTCAATGCGCTCACGGGTCTGCCCGGCAAGGGGATGCTGGGCATGAATCTCGACGCCGGCAGCAGCAATAGCTTCAGCGGCGGCGGCGAAGCCACCGGCAACAATGTTTTTACCGGAAACATCACGGCCACCGTCATCGAGGTCTATCCCAACGGCAATTTGCTGGTATCCGGCGAAAAACAGGTGGCGATCGGGCAGGAGCAGGAATACGTGCGCATTTCCGGCGTCGTCAATCCGAGCTTCATCGACACCTTCAACACCGTCCAGTCCTCGGCCGTGGCCGATGCCCGGATTGAATACAAGTCTTCCGGACAGATTAGCGAAAGTCAGGTCATGGGTTGGCTGGCACGTTTCTTCCTTAGTGTCTTGCCGTTTTAGGCATTCACCCAGCGGAGGCGGAACATGATCATCAATAGCGGCAAATGGGCCCGGCAGGCGGCAATCCTTGCCGCCCTGCTGCTCGCCGGCCAGCCGGTTCTGGCCGAGCGGATCAAGGATCTGGCCTCGGTGCAGGGCGTGCGTCAAAACCAGTTGATCGGCTACGGCCTGGTGGTCGGGCTCGACAATACCGGCGACCAGACGACGCAAACCCCATTCACCACCCAGGCGATTGGCAACATGCTGTCGCAGATGGGGGTCAATCTGAGCGCGGAGCAGGCGCAGCGCCTGCAATTGCGCAATGTCGCGGCGGTGATGCTGACCGCCTCGCTGCCGCCCTTCGCCCGCCCCGGCCAGGAAATCGACGTGACCGTCTCATCCATGGGCAATGCCAAGAGCCTGCGCGGCGGCACCTTGCTGATGACGCAATTGAAGGGGGCCGATGGTCAGGTGTATGCGGTGGCCCAGGGCAATGTGCTGGTGGGCGGCGCGGGCGCGAGCTCCGGCAATTCCCGGGTGACCGTCAATCATCTGGCGGCCGGGCGCATTCCGGGCGGCGCGACCGTCGAGCGGGCCGTGGCGACGCCGGTCGGCCAAGGCGGTTATGTGTATTACGAATTGGGCGAAACCGATTTCGGCAATGCCCAGGCCGTGGTCGAAACCATCAACAAGGCCATGGGCCCGGGGACGGCCCAGGCGCTCGACGGGCGGCGCATTGCCGTCCGCGCGCCGGAGGATCCGGGGGCGCGGGTGGCCTTTCTCGGGCGCATCGACAATCTGGAAATTCCCCGCGTCGCGGGCGTCGCCAAGGTCATCATCAATCCGCGCACCGGCTCGGTGGTGATGAATCAGCATGTCACCATCGAAGCCTGCACCGTGGCTCATGGCAATCTGTCGGTGGTGGTCGAGGGGGCGCAGCCGCAGATCGCCCAGAGCGCCGGCATCGAACTCAAACAGGAAGGCAGCAGCCTGATCGCGGTCAAGGCCGGGGCCAATCTCGCCGACGTGGTCAAGGCCTTGAATGCCTTGGGCGCCAATCCCCTCGACCTCCTGGCCATACTCCAGGCCATGAAGTCGGCCGGCGCGCTGCGCGCCGATCTCGAAGTGATTTAGGTTCCGGCATGGCGATCAAGATTCAGGACACGCCGAACCGGGCGGCCTTCGATGTGCAGTCGGCCCAGGATTTGCGCGCCCAGTTCGCGCGCAATCCGCAGGAAGGGCTGAAGGCCGCGGCCCAGCAATTCGAGCAGATGTTCCTGCAAATGGTGTTGAAAAGCATGCGCGACACCGTGCCGCAGGACGGTTTACTCAGCAGCGATCAGACCCGTCTTTACACCTCGCTGCTCGACCAGCAGATGACGCACGATCTCGCGACCCGCGGTAAGGGCGTCGGCTTTGCGCGCCTGATCGAAGAGCAGCTCGGACGAAACCTCGCCGCCGGCAAGGAAGCGGCGGCTTCGGACGAAGATCCGGCGGCAAAGCCTGCCGGCAATGCGCTGCCGCTTTCGGCTTCCGACAGCCGGCATTTGCGCCACTCGCCGGTGCTCGGTCATTTGCCGACCTCGGCGGCCTATGCCGCCCAGCAAACGGCGGCCCTGCCGGACAAGGAGGGCGAGATTCCGGCCACGGCCCGCGATTTCGCCAACCGGGTCTGGCCGCATGCGGTCGAAGCCTCGCGCCTGACCGGCATTCCGCCGCAATTCCTGGTGGCCCATTCGGCGCTCGAAAGCGGCTGGGGGCGTAGCGAAATTCGCCATCCCGATGGTTCGTCGAGCCACAACCTGTTCGGCATCAAGGCCGGCAAGGGCTGGACGGGGCCGACGGTCGAGGCGACCACCACCGAGTACGTGAACGGCGAGCCGCGCCAGGTGGTCGAGCGTTTTCGCGCCTATGCCTCCTATGCCGACAGTTTCCGCGATTACGCCGGGCTGTTGCGCGATAGCCCGCGCTATGGCAGTGTCATTGGCGCGCAGAATGGCACGGAGTTTGCTCGACGTTTGCAACAGGCAGGGTATGCGACCGATCCGATGTACGCCGACAAGCTGGCGCGCATTATCAACGGTCCGACCTTGCGCCAGGCGCTGATTGGTTGAGCGTCGCTAAACTTTGCGGCCATTGGGCCGTTAACCTCATAAGAGGTGAAAGATGAGTTCAGGAATTTTCAGTATTGGCGTCAGCGGTCTGAATGCCGCCAAGCTTGGCTTGCTGGCGACCGACCACAATATCGTCAATGCCAATACGCCCGGCTATACCCGGCAGCGCACGGTGCAGGCGACCAATGTCGCGCTGATGAGCGGCGCTGGCGCGATCGGCCAGGGCGTCCATGTCCAGACCATCGAGCGCCTGTACAGCTCCTATTTGACCCAGCAGGTCAATACGGCCCAGAGCAAGGTCAGCCAGCTCGATGCCTTCTATAGCCAGATACGCCAAATCGACAATCTGCTGGCCGATTCCAGCGCCGGCCTGTCGCCGGCCTTGCAGGACTTTTTCTCCGGCGTTCAGCAGGTGGCTTCCAATCCCTCGCTGCTGCCGGCGCGCCAGGCCCTGGTTTCGTCGGCGCAGACCTTGACCGAGCGTTTCCATGCCATGACCACCCGGCTGTCCGAAATCCGGGGCGAGGTCAATGGCCGCGTCGCAAGCGCCGTGTCGGACATCAATAGCTACGCGACGCTGATCGCCGATCTGAACCAGCGCATCATCATGGCCCAGGCCGGTTCCGGGCAGCCGGCCAACGACTTGCTCGACCAGCGCGACCTCCTGATCAATGAATTGAATCAATTGATCCAGGTGACGACCACGACCAATTCGGACGGCAGCTTCAATGTCTTTATCGGCACCGGCCAGCCGCTGGTGCTCAACACCACGGCCCAGCAATTGGTGGCCATGCCCTCGGCGGCCGATCCGACCAAAATCGTGGTCGGCCTGAAATTGCCGAACGGCGCGCTGGAATTGCCGGAATCCCTGATTACCGGCGGCCAGCTGGGCGGCTTGATTGCCTTTCGCAGCGGCTCGCTCGATGCGGCCCAGAATAACCTCGGCCGCCTCGCGGTGTCGCTCAGCCTCACCTTCAATGCCCAACTCGGCCTCGGCCAGGATTTGACGGGGCGCATCGCGGGCGATGCCGGTTTTGTCGGGGCGCTATTCTCCATCACTCCGGCGACTCCCTTGCCGGTGCTGCCCAATTACCGCAATACCGGCGGCGGCGCGATGTCGGCCACCTTCTCGCCGCCCGTGGCCCCGAATCCTCCCGATTTCTCCGGCAATTTCTACACCCAGCTGATGCCGAGCGATTACCGGGTCGCCTTCGGCCCGGGCGGCGATTACACCATCACCCGCCTCTCCGACAATGCCCAGGTGGCCGCCGGCAACGGCGTCGGAAGCATCAGCTTCGATGGCATCGACCTCAATATCACGGCGATGGGCAACAACGGCGACAGCTTCGTGTTGAAGCCCTATGCCGATGCCGCCGCCTCGCTGTCGGTCGATGCGCGCCTCATCGCCGATCCGCGCTTGGTCGCCGCGGCGGCGCCGGTCGGCGTGACGCCTGGCATCGCCAATACCGGCGCTTTCACCATTTCCCAGGGCGTGGTCGGCGTCGGCTACACCGCGCCCGCCGCGCCGCTGACCGTGCAGGTGACGCCCACCGAGCTGCAAGGCGTGCCGGGAACCTGGACAGCGGTCTATGCGGACGGCAGCCAGGTCACCGGAACCGGCGATATCGCGCTCTTTGGCGGTTCGGCCAATCTGATCGGCTTTGGCTACGACAATATGTATTTCACCGTCGCCGGCACGCCGCCCGGCGCCGGCGCGGATAGCTTCGTCATCGACCGCAACACGGATGGCATTCAGGATGGACGCAATGCCCTGCTCCTCGCCAGTTTGCAAACCCAGAGCACCATGGATGGCGGCACCGCGAATTTCCAGGCGGCCTACGGCAGGCTGGTCGCCGACAATGGCATCCGCACGCGCGAAACCAAGGTCCAGCTCGACGCCCAGACGGTGGTCTTGCAGCAGGCCCAGGCGACGCGGGAGAGCTTGTCCGGCGTCAATCTGGATGAAGAGGCGGCCAATCTCCTGAAATACCAGCAAGCCTATCAGGCGGCGGCGAAGACCATCGAGATCGGCAATTCGCTGTTCCAGACCATTTTGTCGCTCCGCTAACAAGGAGTTCGCATCATGCGCGTCAGCACCTCACAGATATTCAACTCCGGCACCCTGGGCATCCAGAATCGGCAATACGACCTGTACAAGGTGCAGCAGCAGATGTCGACCGGACGCCGCGTCCTGACGCCCGAGGATGATCCCATCGGCGCGTCCCAGGCCCTTCAGGTGACCCAGTCGCAAGGGGTCAATGCGCAATTCCTGAAAAATATCGGCGAGGCGACCGGCAAGCTCAATTTGCTCGATTCGACCTTGGGTGGCATCGAGCAGGAGTTGCAGGTCATTTTCGAGCGCGCCGTGCAGGCCGGCAATGGCACCTATAGCGATGCGCAGCGCGGCATGATTGCCGAGGAATTGAAGCAGCGCCTCAGCAGCCTGATCGGTCTTGCCAATACCCAGGATGGCACCGGGCTCTACATTTTTGCCGGCTACAAATCCTCGACCCAGCCTTTCCAGATTGATCCGGCCAGCGCGCCGCCCTATGGGCTCGCGTCCGGCGCCCATGTCGCCTACCGGGGCGATGGCGGCGTCGAGGCCTTGCAGGTCAGCGGCTCGCGGACCGTGGCTACCTCGGAAAATGGCCTCAATGTGTTCATGCAGGTGCGCGACGCCCAGGGCAATCCCACCGGGCGCAGCATGTTCGACAGCCTGCAAAACATGATCAACCTGCTCGATCCGGCAAGCCCCATCCCGTTTACGACCGCAGGCTACCACGAGGCGCTCAACGACACCTCGGCGGCGATCGCGCATTTATCGAATGTCCGCGCCTCGGTGGGCGCGCGCTTGCAATCGCTGGAAAGCATGGCGGTCACGGCGGATGACCGCGATTACCTGTACCGGGTTCGCCTCTCCGAATTGCAGGATCTCGACTATATCGACGCCGCGTCCCAATTGGCGCGGCTGCAACTGCAACTGGAGGCGGCGCAGCTGTCATTCAAGCAGACCAGCCAGTTGAGCCTCTTCAATATCCTATGAGGACGGCAGCGCTCGCTTATCTGATGGGCGCGACGCTCGCGCTTAGCGCTTGCGGGTCGCCCGGCTCCAATCCCTCGCCGCTCTTTCCCGACAAAAAGCTTCAATTGACCGGGGAAACCAGCCTCAAGCTCTCTTCGCTGGTCAATGCCGCGGTGATTGCTGCTGTCATCTACGTGGTGTACGACCCGCTCGCGCCGAACTGGGAAATCGAGGAACAGCGCCTGAATGGCGATGTCTATCGCCTGTCGATGAAAATGAAGCGCTTTCATACCGGCGGCGCGGGCGAGTCGATCCAGGTGTTAAAGCGCCGGGCCAGCGCCTTGCAAGAGCAGAATGGCTATCACGGCTACCAGATCGTCGAATACACCGAGGGCATCGAGTCGCAGACCCTGGGCGCACGGCGCGTGGCCGAGGGCCTGATCCGCCTGGTGCAGCAGGACGTGGCCGACTCCTTCCTGCAAAATTAACGCAGCACGGCAAAGCCCAGCATCGCGCTGAGGGCGATTTCGAATATCGCCTGGAAGGGCGTGGCCATATAGGTCAGGCCGACCGAGAGGACGAAAAATCCGCCCAGCAGGGTCAGCGGAAAACCCAGGGCGAAAATGTTCAATTGCGGCGCTGCCCGCGTCAGCACGGCGAGCGCCAGATTGGTGATCATCATGGCCACCACGACCGGCAGCGCCAGCAAGAGGCCCGCCGAGAAAATGTGGATGCCCAGGCGCACCAGATTCATCCAGGAATCCGCCGCCAAGGGCGTCGCGCTGACCGGTATGGCGACAAAGCTCTGCGCCAGCGTGGCGAAATAGAGCAAATGGCCGTTCAAGGACAGCAGCAGCAGATAGGCGATGAGATCGAGAAATTCGGCCACCACCGGCGTCTGCGAGCCGCGCAGCGGATCGTAGAAGGTGGCGAAGCCCAGGCCCATCTGAAAGCCCATGAATTCGCCAGCCTGGTCGAAGGCGGCAAAAACGATGCGGGCCGCGAAACCCATGCCGATGCCGACCAGCATTTGTTGCAGCATGATCCATAGCCCGGCCAGGGTCGCCGGCGGCACGTCGGGCATGGGCGGCAGAACGGGGGCGATGGCCAGGGTGACGGCCAGTCCGAGGATCAAGCGGGTGCGCTGCGGAATGGCCGCCATGCTCCATATCGGGGCGGTGGCGACAAAGCCGAAAATGCGAGCCATCGGAAAAATGAAGGCGGCGATCCAGGCTTCGATCTGCGCCAATTCAATGCTGATCACGATCCGGCGTCCCGGGTCGCCAACCGGCGCACGCCCTGATGGGACGCGGCCCGGCCTATCGTCCGGAAGGCGGCTCCGGGCGGATGGACCGTGATTCCCCATGCCAGTTCAGGCAAGGCTCGACTCCCGTCAGGACGGATCGTGGAAATGAAAAAAGCCACCACCGGTGGCTTTTTTGGGCTTTCGCTCACCGGCGGGGCTTACTTCTTGCCCTTGGGCGCATTGCCGGGGGTGTAGGTTTGCTGCGGGGCCGCGCCGCCATCCACGCCCAGGCGGCCGCCGCCGCCCAAGCCCTGGCCCTGCACGCGCTGCGCCTTGTAATTGCGCAGCGAGCGCACCATCTGGTTGTAGGCATCCATGAAGGCGGCGGCAATGACCTTGCCCTGCGGCGTGTTCTGGTAACCGCCCACGCCGCCGCCGGCGCGGCTGCCGAACACGGAGCCGAAGCCGCCGAAATCGGTCTTGGAGGCGCTGCCTTCGCTGGCCGCCACCTGCACGCCGGAACGGTTATCCACCAGGGTCAGCATGGTCGATGCCTCGCGGGTCTTGGTGCCGCCCGCCACGGCGGCGGCGACCCGGCCGCTTCCGCCGCCGATGAGGCCGCCCAGGGCCGCGCCGATGCCGCCCGTATTGCCTTCGCTGAAAATGATTTCGGGCGACATGGCGTAGTCGGAAGCCACCATCTGGCCCTTGCCGTAATTGCTGCCGCCGCGCATTTCGCCGGATTGCTGCAACTGGCGCTCGCGGCTCATGGCATTCATGCCGGCGGCGCTACGCTCGACAACGACGAAGCAATTGGATTGCTGGATCAGGAGGCGCAGCAGATTGGCCGTGGGCGGCAGCTTGTATTCATCGCGCAGGATGGTGTACCAGCCGGCTTGCTGGTTTTCCACCAGCGAGACCGTGCCCAGGGGCGAAGCGCATTTTTCCAGCGCCGAACTTTCGCCCGAGGTGGCTTCGCCAGCCGCCGAGCCGGGGGCCACGGTCTTGGCGCCCTCATCCCCCATCTTGATATTGGTGGCATCGCAGCCGACTGCCAGCATCGCAATGCCGGCAACGGCCAGAATGCTCAGTTTTTTCTCGAACATAGGAATATCCCCAAACAAAGTGGTGCCTGCGACGGCACATGAACGACAAGGCCGGCGGAAGTCGCGGTTCCGCGCCCATGCCTCCCCAGAAGGGCCCTATCATACTTCAGGCGCATCGTCATGGCGCGATTGATTCCATCCGGCAGGGTTTTCCCGCCATGTTGCTTAGGTTTTGGCCCCTGCCGGGGGCGCGGACAGGGTCGGATCGGGTGCGTTCAAGGACGGTTTCCAGGATAATTCTCTCTTTGCTTTCAGGATGAACGCCGTGACCGCACCGCTTTTTGAATCCTCCATCACCAGCCTGCCGCTGCTGTCCAGGGGCAAGGTCCGCGACATTTACGCGGTCGATGCCGACAAGCTCTTGATCGTCACCACCGACCGCCTGTCGGCCTTCGATGTCATCCTGCCCGATCCCATTCCGAAAAAGGGCCAAGTTCTGCAAGCGGTCGCGAGCTTCTGGTTCGAGAAGCTTGGCCACATCGTGCCCAATCAGTTGACCGGCATTGATCCCGAATCGGTGGTCGCCGCGAATGAGCGCGAAGAGGTGCGCGGCCGCGCCCTCGTCGTCAAGCGCTTAAAGCCGCTGCCGATCGAGGCCGTGGTGCGCGGCTATGTGATCGGCTCGGGCTGGAAGGATTATCAGGAGACGGGCGCCATTTGCGGCATCGCGCTGCCGGCGGGCCTCAAGATGGCGCAAAAGCTGCCGCAGCCGATTTTCACCCCGGCGACCAAGGCCGAAGTCGGCGACCATGACGAAAACGTCTCCTTCGAGCAGGCCGCCGCCAATTGCGACGCGGCGCTCAACGAGTTGCTCCAGGGCACCGGCAAGACCGGCGCACAGCTGTGCGCCGAGGCCCGCGACGTCGCCATCCGGCTGTACCAGGAAGCCTCCGATTATGCGGCGACGCGCGGCATTCTCATCGCCGACACCAAGTTCGAATTCGGCATCGACGCCGCCGGCGCGCTGCACCTGATCGACGAGGCCCTGACCCCGGATTCCTCGCGTTTCTGGCCGGCTGACCAGTATCAGGAAGGCAGCAACCCGCCTTCCTATGACAAGCAGTATGTGCGCGACTATCTGGAAACGCTGGATTGGGGCAAGAAGGCCCCTGGCCCGAAGCTGCCTCCCGAAGTCATCGCCCGCACCAGCGCCAAGTATCTTGAAGCCTGCGAGAAGCTGACCGGCAAGACGCTGTAGGTTTCGAGCGCTGTAGCCTTTGCCCCTGGCCTTCCCGGCAAGGGGGCGAATTCAACCCCTTCCCCCGCGTGCGGGGGAAGGCCGGGATGGGGGCCGGCAAACTCTCCGCCTCGCTCCCCTTCCCCCTCCCTGACTCTCCCCCGCAAGCGGGGGAGGGGACGACTCTCCTGTACGCCCGACCTCCATGACCGAATTCCCCAATCCGCTACTCGATTTCACCGATCTGCCCCGCTTCGACCGGATCGAGCCCGAGCACGTCAAGCCGGCCATCGGCCAATTGCTCGCCGAAGGCCGCGCGCTGATCGAGCGCCTGACCGCCGACGGGACGCCGGCCACCTGGGAGGGTTTCGCTGGCGCGCTGGCGCTCGGGCTCGAACCCTTGGGCCGCGCCTGGGGCGTGGTCGGCCATCTGCATTCGGTCAATGACGTGCCGGCCTGGCGCGAGGCTTATAACGAAATGCTGCCGGACGTCTCGCGCTTTTATAGCGAGCTCGGACAGAACCTGAAACTGTTCGACAAGTACCGCGCCCTGAAGGCCGGCCCGGGGTACGCAGCGCTGTCGCAAGAACAAAAGCGGGTTGTCGAAAACGAGATTCGCGACTTCCGCCTCTCGGGGGCCGAGTTGCCCGAAGAGCAAAAGCCGCGCTACCAGGCGATCATGGAAGAATTGTCGCAACTGGCGGCCAAGTTCTCGGAAAACCTGCTCGATGCGACCAACGCCTTTGCCGAAATCATCACCGACGAGACGCTGCTCGCCGGTTTGCCGGATTACGCCGTCGAGGCGGCGCGGGAGGCGGCCCAAGCAGCGGGCGCGGGCGATAACAGCTGGAAATTCACGCTGCATGCGCCTTCTTATGGGCCGGCGATGCAATACGCCGACAACCGCGCGCTGCGCGAGCGCCTGTACCGCGCCTACGCGACCCGCGCCGCCGAGTTCGCCGAGGGTTCGAGCAAGCCCGAATGGGACAACACGCCGGTCATTCAGCGTCTCCTCGAATTGCGCGCCGAGGAAGCGCGGATGCTCGGTTTTGCCAATTTCGCCGAGCTTTCCTTGCAGCCCAAAATGGCCGACACGCCAGCCCAGGTGCTGGATTTTCTGCGCGACATGGCGGCCAAGGCCAAGCCCTTTGCCGAAAAGGACATTGCCGAATTGAGGGCTTTCGCCCGCGACGCCCTGGGCATCGCCGATTTTCAGCCCTGGGATGCCGCGTATGCCTCGGAAAAGCTGTTGCAGGCGCGCTATGCCTTCTCCGAGCAGGAGGTGAAGCAATACTTCACCGAGCCCAAGGTGATCGCCGGCCTGTTCCAGGTCATTGAAAGCCTGTTCGGGGTGAAGCTCTTGCCGGATTGCGCGCCGGTCTGGCACGAGGACGTGCGCTTCTACCGCATCGAAACGCCCGCTGGCGAACGGGTCGGACAGTTCTATCTGGATCTCTACGCCCGAGAGACCAAGCGCGGCGGCGCCTGGATGGATGAAGCGCGCACCCGCCGCCGGGCCGGGGCCGGCATCCAGAAGCCCGTCGCCTATCTCAATTGCAATTTCGCCCGCCCGGTCGGCGAGATAAATGGACAAAAGCGGCCCGCGACCTTCACCCATGACGAGGTGATCACCCTGTTCCACGAATTCGGCCATGGTCTGCATCATCTCTTGACGCGAGGCGAGGAGTTGGGCGTCTCGGGCATCCACGGCGTCGAGTGGGACGCCGTCGAACTGCCCTCGCAATTCATGGAGAACTACTGCTGGGAATGGTCGGTGCTGCAAGGCATGACGGCCCATGTCGAAACCGGCGAGGCGCTGCCGCGCGCCCTCTACGACAAGATGCTGGCGGCCAGGAATTTCCAGAGCGGCATGATGACCGTGCGCCAGATCGAATTCTCGCTTTTCGACATGCGCCTCCATGGCGAGTTCGATCCGGGCGGCGCGCGCGGCGTCATGGATCTGCTCGATGAGGTGCGCGCCGAAGTGGCGGTGCTGATTCCGCCGCCCTGGCATCGCTTTCCGCAGAGCTTTTCGCACATTTTCGGCGGCGGCTACGCGGCTGGCTATTACAGCTACAAATGGGCGGAAGTGCTATCCGCCGATGCCTACGCGGCCTTCGAGGAAGCGGGCGACCCCTTCGATGCCGACACCGGAAAACGTTTTCTCGACGAAATCCTGGCCGTGGGCGGCGCCCGTCCGGCGCTTGAATCTTTTCTCGCCTTTCGCGGCCGCGAGCCGAGCGTCGACGCATTGCTTCGCCATAGCGGTATGATTAGCCGATAGCAACAATCCATCCGGGGAGAATCCGATGCGCTTTCTGCTTGTCCTGTGTCTGGCGCTCATGAGCGCCGTCGCTTCCGCCCAAGCCTACCGCTGGGTCGATCCTTCCGGCCGCGTCATCATTTCCGACACCCCGCCGCCGGGCAAGGCCAAGGACGTGAGCCGCACCGCCGGCGGCCAGGCGGCGCCAAGCAACGAAGACGATCTGCCCTTCGCCGTGCGCCGCGCGCGCGAGAATTTTCCGGTGATCCTCTACACGGCCGCCGACTGCACCGCCGACTGCCAGCAGGCGCGTGATCTGCTCAATAACCGCGGCGTGCCCTTCGCCGAAAAAATGCTGCAAAAGGCCGAGGATGCCACCGAGTTGAGAGCGCTGGTGGGAGACGTCTTTGTTCCCTCATTGAAAGTCGGCAGCCAGAGCTACCGCGGCTTCCAGAACACCGCCTACCACAACCTCCTCGATCTCGCCGGTTATCCGAGAACGGCGGCTTACGGCAGCAAGCCCTCCGGCGGCCTGCAACCCGGGGCAGCGCCGAAAGAATCCGGCGAAACGCCATCCGCCAACTGAGCGGCCACCGCCCAAGGGCGGCGTGTCACGGGTCGGATAGCTGATATTTCAGAATCAGCCGATAGGCGTGGCGCTCGCTG
>CAZFHE010000289.1:0-1563 GCA_964518615.1 uncultured Dechloromonas sp.
ATGATTTTCTGGATTTCCAGCACGGCGATCGGATCGACGCCGGCAAAAGGCTCGTCGAGCAGGATGAAACGCGGATCGGTGGCAAGCGCGCGGGCGATTTCCACCCGCCGGCGCTCGCCGCCGGACAACGCTGCGGCATTGACGTGGCGCACGTGGTCGACGTGCAATTCGGCGAGCAAGCCTTCGAGCCGGTCCTTGATCTCGGCCTCGGGCAATTTCAGCAATTCGAGCACGGCGCGGATATTGTCCTCGACGTTCAGCTTTCTGAACACCGAGGCTTCCTGCGGCAAATAAGAGAGCCCCAGGCGGGCGCGGGCATGCATCGGCAGGTGGGTCAGGCGGCTGTCGTCGATATGGACTTCGCCGCCGTCAGCGGCGACCAGGCCGACGATCATGTAAAAGCAGGTGGTCTTGCCGGCCCCATTCGGCCCGAGCAGGCCAACCACCTCGCCGGAGCGCAGCTCGAAGGAGACATCTCCGACCACCGTGCGCGATTTGTAGCGCTTTTTCAAATTGCTGGCGGACAGCACGGAGGCCTTGAGTTTCCTCAGGCCGGCGGCTCCCTCGCCATGTATTTGGGGTGCCTTCGCCGCCAAAGGGTCGTCTGGCGCCTTGGTCTCCGGCACAAAGGCCGCAGCTTGATCTTGTTCCGCGCTCATTCGTCGGCTCCGGAAATCACCTGGCGTATGGCTTCGCCAGAAAAGCCCCGATATTGCAGAAACCGCATTTGCCGGGCGCGCTCCTGGGCGCTCATGGGCGGCGCGCCGAATTTGCGCGCCCACACGGCGCGGCAGCGCTCGCTCTCATCGCCGCCCTGCGGCAGCGCCGCGGCGATATCCTCGTCGCCGACGCCTTTCTGGCGCAACTCCTGGCGCAGCCGGGCATTGCCGTAGCGGCTCGCGCGCACGGCAACGCGCAGCGCGGCATAGCGCGTATCGGACAAGAGGCGCTCGTTCTGCAAGCTGTCGAGCAATGCGTCCAACTGCTCGGCCGACTCGGCCTCGGCGGCGAGCCTTTCTCGCAGTTCGGCGCGGCAGTAATCGCGCCGGGCCAGGCATTGCAGCGCGCGGACGCGCAGATCAGGCATCCGCCTTGGCCTTGACCGGCTTGATGACGGTGGTGCTGGCCGCCGCGCGAACGCCGGTTTCGATTTCTTCGGCGATCTCGGGGTGCGACTTGAGAAATTCGCGGGCGTTATCCTTGCCCTGGCCGATTTTCTCGCCCTTGTAGGAATACCAGGCGCCGGATTTGTCCACGAGCTTGTGAGCGACGCCCATTTCGATGATTTCGCCCTGGCGCGAGATGCCCTCGCCATAGAGAATGTCGAAAATGGCCTCGCGGAAGGGGGGCGAGACCTTGTTCTTGACTACCTTGACCTTGGTTTCGCTGCCGATCACCTCGTCGCCCTTCTTGATCGAGCCGATGCGGCGAATGTCGAGGCGCACCGAGGCGTAGAACTTCAGCGCATTGCCGCCGGTGGTGGTTTCCGGCGAGCCGAACATGACGCCGATTTTCATCCGGATCTGGTTGATAAAGACGACCAGGGTATTGGTTTTCTTGATA
>CAZFHE010000290.1:0-8457 GCA_964518615.1 uncultured Dechloromonas sp.
CCCGCCACGTCTCGCCGCCGGCCGTGATCTCGATCAACTCTTGCTGCGCCAGCTTGTTCCGGTTGGGGGCTGGCGTGACGGCGCTGCTCATATTGTCCCAAACGCCGTAGAAGGTGTTGATGGACCTTACGGTGTTGTCCAGGGTTTCAAACGTCTTGCCGGTGCCGAAATAAATCATCAGGCCGCCATACGGGCCGGGCCCGACTTCCGGCGCCACGGTGATGGGCTGCGGCTTGCCATCCGGGTCCGTGGCGGTAAACAGCGGGGCGCCGTTGAAAGCTACCGCCCAGCTTGCGGGATTACTGTTGCTAAGATCGAATTTCCACATATGCCCGTGCAAATCGCCCGCATAAACGTAATCCACTGTGCCATCGCCATCCTTATCCACCGGGGTGGGGGACATCAGGCCGTTGGGGACTCCATTCACCGTGCCGGAACCGGTATTCAACTTTCTGATCAGATTGCCATTTTTCAAATCCACCACATACAGCACCGCGTTGCCGGTGGTGCTGGCGCTGCCGTCGGCCTCGGTGTTCTTATAGCCGTTGCCGAAAATCGCGACCCACTGGGTGGCACCGGCACCGGCGCGCACACGGGCGACATAGGGCGTGCCGTAGGTATAGCCCAGATCGGCGTCGAAATTGGTAATGCCCGAGGCAGGAGCTGCCGTGGCGGTTTGCCGGTCGCCGAACTCCCACAGCACGGAAGCGGCGCCAAAACTGTCGGGATCGGTGATATCCAGCGCGTAAATGCCCTGTCCGCCGCCGTTCAGTCCGCCGACCAGCACCGTGTGCCAGGCAGAATCCCAGAAAGCATCGGCTACCAGAGGCGTGCCGTCCACATAAAACTGGTGCCCATAGTTGAGAGCGGCCAGATCCGAGAGACGGGGAAATACCGTCGAGGGGATATAGGCAAATTGTTCCACGCCGTCGCTGGCCCTGAGAGCATGCAACATGCCGTCATTGGCGCCCACATAAATCATCGGCGTGCGGCTGGCCTTGGCGCTCTTGAAGGCGCTGTAGTGGGCCGATTCATGCTTGTCCGGATACCCCATCGCGGGCTTGGCTACATACACCGGGCCGGAGCCGATGATGTCCCCCAGGAGGCCGAGACGGTTGCGGTATTTATCGCCATTGGGGCTTTCGTTGCTTTGGTCGCCAGAAAGATAGGCGAGCATCCTTTGCCCGTTGTAGTAATAGGGGTTAGGCGTCTCCAAGAGATGATTGGTACGCAGCATCGCCTGCTGGCCGGCGTCAATGCTCGCCCACGCAAACGGGATGCCTGTCTTCAGGGAGGGGCGCCAGGTGTAGATGTTGCGGTTTGGGTAAACCGGCAACTTGGCTGCGGCATTCCATAGGGGGGTGAGGGACAGGTTAATGTAACCGCCACTCAGGACGTAAGGGTAGGCATAGAGGTTCCCGGTCCAGTTGGAGGTGTCGTAGGTGGCCCGGTACACGACAGTGTCGGTGCTGATCTGATTGAGGTTCGAGGCTGGTGTTGCTGGCACGAATTTATCCGAGATGCAGGGGACTTTGATGGGCTTGTCGCCGATCATGAAACCATCAAAGGCCATCCCGGAATCCCATATCTGATCGATCCAGTTAGCCGTCCCAAGTTCCAGTTGATAATTGCCCGCATCGGGCACGTCGTACTCCATCCTGATCCAGCCTGTATAGCCGCAGCCTCGGCTGTAACACGTTCCGCTGTATTGGGGAGGGGTGCCCAGCGGCACCCACAGAGGCCCGGTGCCATTATTGGCAGCCCCATTTGTGGCAAATAGCGTATAGCCTCCTTGAATAGGGGTGCTCGCCGGTGTCAGCGTCCCTCCTGTTATCAGTGGCATGCCAAAACCGGGTACGGTATTGCCTCCCTGCGTCTGGTTGGTTCGCGCGGTAAAAAGGATGGCCTTTTGACTTCCCGCTGCATCCAGCAGACGCACCCAGGCAAAATCGGCGAATGCAGCGCCATCCGAGGAAATGTAATTGAAGTAAAAAGATAGTTTCTCACCCGCGTTGGCTGTAAATGTTGGGGACAGTATTTTTGTGCCATTCGTTATCGAAGTAGCGCCTATCACCTGCCCGATCGCTGTTGGAACAGCGCCTGTCACCCCATTTTTGGTCGATACCCAGCCGTATTGAGTCGATGCCGGCATACCAGTTATCGGCGGCGCAAGCGGCACCACGCCATTGGCGCCCAAGGTGCCGCAGTTGCCCGTGCAATCCCATCCCGTCATATCGAAAGCCGCGCTCGGCATCGAGATGCCTAGGCAGATTCCGGCGGCCATCAGCCCTTTCAGGCAATTTGCCGCGATCCGCGCCATGAGCTGGCCGATAGGCAGGATAGGCCCAAAACCCGCATCCGCTTTGCGCGGCGGCTTGTCGCCAGAGGTAATTCTTTGCCGTAGCGATGTGCCGATGGTATGGATGATGGACATGGTCATATTTCCTAGTTCATTCCAATGGTCGTTTGTAAAACCACGCGAGTGGCCGGGGTGTCGGCCGGCGTGCGGATTTTGCCAAAGCCTACGGCGGTAACGCGAAAGGCATATTTTGGCGAGCTGTCTTCTGAACTGCCATAGTGACCGGGCTTCAATGGAAGGCTGCCGCCGCCGTTGCTGATGGCGCCCAGGTTTTCGATGACGTAGCGCGGTTGCAGCGCCAGCGCCGCCCCGGCGGCATTGGGGTCGGTCAGCACCGGTTTTCCGGTATGTGCGCCGTACCGCTGGCTGACCTGACATGCGCCGGCGCCGCTTTTCCAGCATGGGTCGTCCTCAAGCATGCGGACCCAGAGCGGGATGCCGTTGTCAGAGGGCAGGCACATGCCGGCAACCGTGCCACAGCCGCCAGCCGCATATGGGGAGAGAACCGCGACGGAGGCGGCACGGGCGAAGGCGTCAGCTTCGCCGTCGCGTAGGGCGGCCTCGGCGGCCTGAAAAGCCAGGTTCCAGTCTTGCGTGTTGCCGGCCATGCGCTCGTGCATGATGACGCTGCGGATTCCGACAAGGGCCAACATGCTGAGCACGAGCAGGAAGATCAAGGCGGAGGCGAGCGTGAAACCGCGTGCTCGTCCTGGCGGAAAGGGAAGCGGGCGGGATGAAAACGGGAATATGCGGGCGGCTTTCATTTCGGCTCACATTGTGTTTCTGAGGGTGAATGTGGCGCTGTATTCACGGTAGACGCGGCGGGGATCAATCGCTGGCGTCGTGCTGCTCGTGTAATCCTGGCCGTTGAAGCGGACGGTGGCGTTGTTGCCGACGGCGGATGCGCCAGAATCCGGCAGGGTGGAGAGCAGCAGGTGTACCCGCACGGCTCGTACCAGATTCCAGTCTGGTACGTTTTCTGTCGTCTGCCACTGCAAACTGGAGCCGTCACCCGTGGTATCCACGCCAAACTTGAAGGCCAGGTTTTCCACGCCGTTGATCAGTTCGGTGGCGGCGCTTTCGGGCCGAGTTTGGAGGCCGGTGCTGCCCATCCATAAGGAATTGCCCTTGCCAGCCCTTGAAGAGGGGGCAACAGACCAAACACTAGCCTCGACAGGCAGGATGGAAGCGCCCGCCGGCAGCGTACTGGCAGCGTCATCCCCTGTACCGGAATCATCATCACAGGCGGCGGCGCCAAGGTTGGCGCTGCAATTACCGCCGGTCGCGGTATGGGTAATGGTGGTTGCGGTGCCACCGCTCATGACGAAAAAGCTGTTGAACAGGCAACTGGTGGCCAGCAGGGTTTGGCCGTTCTGAAAGGAGTGATTGCCGGTGGTGATGGTGGCAGAATCAGGGTCGTCGCTAATGACGCTGGCTTCGCGCGTAGGATCGACGCCAATGAGCCTGAGCACCTCGGTCCCCTGCACGGGGTTGGCGACGGGGGCAGCGAAATTGCCATCGGCTGCCGGCGCGACATAGGCTTGTACCGGAGTGCCGACTTGCGTCCACCATCCCGCCGCCGGGTCATAAGCAAGGGCTCGGGTGTCGCCATTGACCGCGCCGCTCATGCGCTGGCAACCGTTGAAGCCAGCCTGCCGGATACTGGCGCCCATCAGGTCGAACACGGCGCGGGCGGTGTCGTCCATCGAGGTGATGGCGTTGGTCGCCCAAAAGCTGCGCTTGGAGGATACGAAAACGCTGCCAATGGCGGCAACGATGAACAGTCCGATGGCAACGGCGATCATCAGTTCGACCAGGGTGAAGCCGCGTCCCGTGTGGCGACAGGAAACAGAAGTCATGGCGCTTGGTTTCATGGATGTACGTTGAGCGAGTAGGACAACGGGCTTCCGTTCGGGTTGTTCCATGTAACCCCGACGGTGAATGCCCGGGTCCCCGCGATTCTTTGCACCGTAGCGGCGCCGTTGGGCAGGGTTTTATTGACTTCGTCTTTCCACTGGCAAAGATCGTAGGCGGCCATCTGTCCGGGATTGCAGCCCCCGTCGCTGCAATTCTGTCCTGCGGGGCAACCGGGCATGGCGTCGTAGTTGCCCCCGTCGACGCCCGTCGGGTTGGCGCGCATGCGATCGGTCAGCGAGTAGATTTTCTGGGTAACGGCTGTACGGGCATAAGACATGTTGGCGTAAGCGGCGCTCTTGACGAGCAGTCCGGCCACGCCCATCAAGCCAAAGGCGAGGATGGCGACAGTGACCAGTACCTCGATGATGCTGACGCCGCGTTGGCGGGAACAGGAAAGTATTTGGATCATCATGGGCCTCAACAATTGATTCCTCTGCTCGATTCCGTGCGCCCAACCAGAAATAGTTGCAGTTGCCGCCCGCTGGAACCCGTGCGCGCGTCGCAAAAGCTCAAGGTGTCGCCATTCCCCACCGCCCTGCCCGAAGGGAGGAAACTGATGAGCAAACCGTTTGAACCGGTGATCTGCAGGTCGGATGCGCCAAACTGGATGTGCTTGAGGATGTCTTGGGCGTCCGGGTCCTCCCGCCCTGCTGGCGGGGTATTGGGCGAATTGGGGTCGACGAAGATGAGCAGGCCGTCTTGCCAGGCAGCGCCGTTGCATGTGGAGCCATTCGTCGTTGGGCATACGCTAATCAGCTGGCGACGCGTGACGGCTTCCGAACGCGCATAAGTGAGACTGTATTGCACTTCGACGAGGGCGCTTTCGAGACGGTTGTTTCTGACCAGATCCAAGAAAGACGGCATAGCGATCATCAACAGAGTCGTCATCACCGTGATGGTGACGAGCAACTCAATCAAGGTAAATCCCTGTACAGGGCGCTGGTATGAACGCGCGCGCATGGATATCGGCGAAAAGGCGAAAGGACGGCGTGAGTGCATTGGGTGGTCTTGCCCGGCTTTCAAAAGCTGTTCCTGTTCAAACATATATGCACAGCCCTTTTGAGTTGGGGTGACAAGAATGGACGCCAGCGTACTGAACTCCCACTCGGCAACCTCCAGTCATCTTCTTTGCCTAGAATTTTGGAGCTAATCTAATATTTGACCGCTATTTAGCAATATCTAAGTCAAACGCGCAAAGTGCTAGATATCACAGACCAAGGCTGTGATGCAAGAAAGATAAAAGCCTGGTGAGACAGCTCTTGATCGAAAAGGCAAAAAGGGCTCGCCTTCGGGCTTGCCGGTGTCGCCATCGACCTTGGAGGACGTGCTATTGGCAAGTCCGCGCATCGCCGCCAGCCGGCGCGGCAAGTGTGGCGCACTGCCAGGCTTGATGCTGGCGATGCCGCCATGTTCTGGGGCGAGCGCCGAATCCGCTCGGATTGATCTGGAGCGCTATGGCTTCAATGCTTGGCGCAATGCTTTCTGCCCTTGCCCGCCCCGTGGCGATATCAATGCCGCTGGCACTGCTTTGCCTTGAGCGCGGCCATGTCCAGCCGCCATGCCCTGATTTGATATCTCAGGCGACCGGCCTGAACGCCCCAACCTCGGTAACGATCCAGTCGAGGCGCTCGTCGTGTGCTTCGGGATGGATGCTTGGCAGGCGGTTGAGCTCGAAACCGACGCCGACCGCCAGGGGGCGGGGTTTCAGCGCGGCCAGGGTGCGGTCGAAATAGCCGCCGCCGTAGCCCAGGCGGTAGCCGGCCGCATCGAAGCCATTGAGGGGCAGCAGGATCAGGTCGGGGATCAGCCAGTCGCCGGCGGCCGGCGTCGGAATGCCGTAGCGGTCGGCCTGTAGCGGCGTGTCCTCGGACCATTCGCGAAACGCCAGGGGCTCTCCTTCGCCGACCACCACCGGCAGCGCGGCGCGGCTCCCGGCTTGGCGCCAGTGCGCGATGATCGCCCGGACATCCGGCTCGCGCTTGATCGGCCAGCAAAAGGCCAGCGCCCGCGGCGGCGTCAGGGCGGCCAAGAGGTGGCCGACGATGCGCGCCGAGGCCTCAGCGTGCAAGGCCGGGTCGAGCGCCGCCCGTCGCGCCGCCATGTCGCGCCGCAACGCCCGTTTCCAGGGCGTGCTATTCTCATTTGTCTTGTTCAATACCCCAACCATCAGTCCAATCTAACATGAAGTCAAGACTCCTTCTCGCTGGCCTTGCCAGCCTCATTTTCTCCCTGTCCGCTCTTGCCCAGGAGGGAGGCGACGATATCTTCCTGGCCGCCCGCGATGCGTTTCGCAACGGCGACCGCATCCGTCTGAATAACGCCGCCGCCCGCATCGGTCATCACGAACTGGCCGTCTATGTCGAGAATTACCAGTTGCGCATGCGCATGGACGATGGCAATAGCGAGGCGCTGAGCGCTTTTCTCGTCCGCGAGGAGGGTGGCTCGGTCGCCGAGCGCCTGCGCGCCGACTGGATACGCTGGCTTGCCAAGCGATCCCAGTGGGATGAGGTGGCGCGCGAATACCCGAAGCTGCTGGCGCCGGAAGCCGAAATTGCCTGTCTCTACCAGCAGGCCCGTCTGGCCCGTGGCGATCGAAGCGCGCTCGACGAGGCCGAGCGCCTGTGGGGGGAGATGCTCGATCCCCCGGCGGCCTGCCTGCCGCTTTTCGACGCCCTGGTGCGCGCCCGGCGCGTCAGCCCCGACGACATCTGGAATCGCGTGCGCCGCCAGCTTGAAGCCGGCCGGACGGGGCCGGCGCGCGCCACGCTCAACTATCTGCCGGAAGGCGAGAAGCCGGATGGCCGTCGCTACGAGCTGACCATCGCCGGCCCGCAGTCCCAACTGGCCAGCCTGCCGGCCCGCTGGCAGGAGAGCCGGAGCTCGCGCGAGCTGGTCGCCATCGCCATTCAACGTTTGGCCGTCAGCGATCCGCGCCTGGCCGCCGCCGAACTCCAGCAGCGCCAATCCTTGCTGCGCCAGCCGGAAAGGGAATGGGCCTGGAGCCAGATCGCCCTCCACGGCGCGCGCCGCCACCTGCCGGAGGCGCTCGATTGGTACGCCCGCGCCGCTTCCGCCCCGCTCTCCGATGAAGGATTTCAATGGAAAACCCGCGCCGCCCTGCGCGAACTGAACTGGGGGAGCGTGCGCGACGCCATCCTGTCGATGCCGGCCGAACTCTCGTCTCGATCCGAATGGATTTACTGGCTAGGCCGGGCGCTCAAGGCCGGCGGCCGGGGCGCCGAGGCCGAGGCGCTATTTGCCCGCATCGCGGGTCAAGCCAATTTCTACGGCAATCTGGCCGACGAGGAACTGGGCCGCCGCGTGAGCCCGCCGCCGCGCGCCCGCGCCCCGTCAGCCGAAGAATTGCGCGAGGCCAGGGACAATCCCGGCCTCTTGCGCGCGCTCGCCTTCTTGCGCCTGGATATGCGCATCGAAGGGGTGCGCGAGTGGAACTGGTCGCTGCGCGGCATGAACGACCGCCAATTGCTGGCCGCCGCCGAACTCGCCCGGCGCAACCAGATCTGGGACCGCGCCATCAATACCGCCGAGCGCACCCGGGACGAGCACGATTACAGCCTGCGCTTCCTCGCCCCTTTCGATGAAGAGGTCCGCGCCGCCGCCAGGAAGCAGACCCTGGACGATGCCTGGGTGTACGGCCTGATGCGCCAGGAAAGCCGTTTCGTCACCAATGCCAGATCCTCGGCGGGCGCGTCCGGCCTGATGCAATTGATGCCGGCCACCGCCAAATGGGTGGCGAAAAAAATCGGCCTGCGCGATTACCACCCCGGGCGCGTCAATGACACCGAAACCAATCTCTTGCTGGGCACCAGTTATATGCGCATGGTCATGGAAAATCTCGACAACCACCCGCTGCTCGCTTCCGCCGCCTACAACGCCGGTCCCGGCCGTGCCAAGCGCTGGCGTCCCGAGCAGCCTCTGGAAGGCGCGATTTACGCCGAAACCATTCCATTTGGCGAAACCCGCGATTACGTGAAAAAAGTGATGAGTAATGCCGTTTACTATTCGACCTTGTTCAACGGCCAGCCCGATTCGCTGAAAGCCCGCCTCGGCACCGTCGAACCACCCAGCGTCGAGCCGATGAAAGATGCCGATTTGCCGTAAAATCGTGCTTTTGTAAAAACACAGCGGGGTGCCGGATGGACATCAAAAAGGTCTTGTTG
>CAZFHE010000291.1:0-7593 GCA_964518615.1 uncultured Dechloromonas sp.
AGCCGCCCGCCTCAACAGCCGGCGGCTTTTTCGTTTCAATTTCCGAAAAACAGGACGCTCAGCCCGCGCCTTGTTCTCTCTTTCGACATCGAGCGCCAAGATGAGTCTCAAAGCCCGCATCACCGACGACATGAAAACGGCCATGAAGGCCAAGGACGCGCCCCGTCTCGCCACCATCCGCCTCTTGCTCGCCGCCATCAAGCAAAAGGAAATCGACGAGCGCCGCGAGCTCGATGATGACGCCACCGTCGCCGTCATCGAAAAACTGACCAAGCAGCGCAAGGACAGCGTCAGCCAGTACGAGGCCGCCGGCCGCCAGGATCTGGCCGATGCCGAACAATTCGAAATCGCGGTTCTCGCCGCCTATTTGCCGGAAAAGATGAGTCCTGCGGAAATTGCCGCCGCCATCGCCGAGGCCATTGCCGAAACCGGGGCCAAGGGGCCGGCCGACATGGGCCGGCTGATGACCGCCTTGAAGCCCCGCCTGGCTGGCAAGGCCGATATGGGCAAAGTCTCGAAGCAGGTCAAGGCGGCGCTTTCCTGATTTTCGCCGAGATGCTGGCGTGGCGCTGATCCCCGAATCCTTCATTCAGGACTTGCTGGCCCGGATCGATATTGTCGATCTGGTGGATAGCTACGTGCCGCTGAAAAAAGCCGGGGCCAATTATGCCGCCTGCTGCCCGTTTCATAACGAGAAATCGCCCTCCTTCACGGTCAGCCCGACCAAGCAGTTCTATCACTGCTTCGGCTGCGGCGCGCATGGCACGGCGATTGGCTTTGTCATGGAATATCAGGGCCTTGGCTTTGTCGAGGCCATCAAGGAATTGGCGGGACGCGCCGGCATGCCGATACCGGAGAGCGGGGGGCATGGCTTTGGCGAGGACCGTCACCCGGGCCAGACGCGGACCCTGGTCGAGATCATGGCCCGCGCCGCCCAGTACTACAAGGAACAGCTCAAGGCTTCGCCGCGCGCCATCGCCTATTGCAAGGAGCGCGGCCTGTCGGGCGAAATCGCCGCCCGTTTCGGCATCGGCTACGCGCCGGATGGCTGGCAGAATCTGCGAGCGCTGTTTCCCGATTACCACGCCGATGAACTGAAACTGGCGGGCCTCGTCATCGACAATGACGCTGGCCGGCGCTACGACCGTTTCCGCGACCGGCTGATGATCCCCATCATCAACCCCAAGGGCGAGGTCATCGCCTTCGGCGGGCGCATCATCGACCCCGATAAAGACAAAGACGGGCCGAAATACCTGAATTCGCCGGAAACCCCGCTATTCGAGAAGGGCCGCGAACTCTTCGGCCTGCCGCAGGCGCGTCAGGCGCTACGCGAAACCAATACCGCCATCGTCACCGAAGGCTATATGGATGTCATCGCCCTGGCCCAGAATGGCGTCGGCAACGCGGTGGCCACGCTCGGCACGGCGACCACGGCCATTCACGTCGGCAAGCTCTTGCGCCAGGTCGACCGCGTCGTGTTTTGTTTCGACGGCGACAATGCCGGGCGCAAGGCCGCCTGGCGGGCGCTGGAAAATTCGCTGGAAGCGCTGGCCGACAACAAGCGTCTGGGCTTCATCTTTCTGCCGCCGGAACACGATCCGGACAGCTATATCCGCGCCCATGGCAAGGCCGAATTCGACCGGCAGGTCGTTCAGGCCACGCCGCTGTCCGATTTCCTGCTGCGCGAACTGGCCCTGCGCTGCGATCTGACCAGCTCGGAAGGCAAGGCGCAATTGATCTACGAAGCCAAGCCGCTGCTCATCAAGCTGCCGACGCCGCTGCTTCGCCTGCAACTGGTCAAGCGCCTGGCCGAGGCCAGCGGCTTCGCCCAGAGCGAAGTCGAGCGCCTGTGCGAACTCAAGTCCTTCACCCCGGCTGCGCCGCCCAAGGCCAGGCGCAGCGCCCCGTCGCTGACGAAGAACCTGTTGCGCATCGTGCTGCACAAACCGCAACTCGCCGCCCAATTGCCGCCCGAACTCCTGCCCGACACGCCCGAGCGCCCCGCCTTGCTGCGCCTCTGCCAACTGGCGAGCAACCAGAGCGAGACGGGCGGCTACGCCATGCTGCGCGAGCAACTGCGGGGCCTGCCTGAGGAGAGCATGATAGAAAACGCCGCCGCGGAACTTTTGGGCCAGACATTTGACGAAGCGGAAGCCGAAACCGAATTCCGCGACACCGTCGAAAAGCTCCGCGCGGCAGAGCAGAAGCGGCTGTTCGCCGAATTGCAGTTGAAGGCGCAGCAATTTGGCGTCGCCGGCCTTTCCGCCGCGGAAAAGCAGGCCTATATCCAGTTGCTGGGCGCGCCGCAAAATCACGGTTAAGTTATGGTATAATTTGCAGTTTTCTGCATTTAGTGGACGTTTTCATGGCCAAGGCAAAAGACACCGCGAAGGAAGCTCCAAAGGCACGCACTGGCAAAGCCAGGGAAAAAGCCGCCGAAAAGGCGCTGCTCGACGTCGCCATGTCCGAGACTCCCGAACTGCTCGACGCCGAGGCGCGCAAGACGCGACTGAAGGCCCTGATCAAGCTCGGCAAGGAACGCGGCTATCTGACCTACGCCGAAATCAACGACCACCTGCCGGATGATGTCGTCGACGCGGAGAGTATCGAGGCGATCATCTCCACCTTCAGCGACATGAACATCCAGGTCTTCGACGAGGCCCCCGCCGCCGAAGACCTGCTGATGTCGGACGCCGCCACCGCCGCCACCGACGACGAGGAAGTCGAAGAACAGGCCGAGCAGGCGCTCTCGACCGTCGATTCCGAATTTGGCCGCACCACCGACCCGGTGCGCATGTATATGCGCGAAATGGGCTCGGTCGAACTCCTGACCCGCGAAGGCGAAATCGAAATCGCCAAGCGCATCGAGGAAGGCTTGAAGCACATGGTGCAGGCCATTTCCGCCTGCCCCACCACCATTGCCGACATTCTCGACTCCGCCGCCAAGGTCGAGGCCGACGAAATGCGCATCGACGAACTGGTCGATGGCCTGATCGACCCCAATGCCGTGGTCGCCGCCGAGCCGGCTTCCGACATGCCGGAAGAAGAAGAGGCCAGCGAGGAAGAAGAATCCGACGAGGATGAAGGCGGCGGCGGCGCGGTTTCGGCCTCGCTGCTGCAACTGAAGACCGACGCGCTGGAGCGCTTCCACGCCATTCGCGCCTTGCACGCCAAAATGCAAAAGGCGCTGGCCAGCAAGGGGTCGCAGGACAAGGCCTACCTCAAGCTGCAACAGCAGATTTCCGACGAGCTGATGAATATCCGCTTCACCACGCGCTCCATCGAGCGCCTGTGCGACAGCGTGCGCGGCATGGTCGAGCAGGTTCGCGCCTGCGAGCGCAAGATTCAGCAGCTCTGCGTGGATCGCGTCAAAATGCCGAGGCCGCATTTCATCCAGTCCTTCCCCGGCAATGAAATCAATCTCGACTGGGTCGATGCCGAAATCGCCAGCGCGCCCAAAACCTATGTCGCCATCCTGACCCGCAGCGCGCCGGACATCAAGGAAGAGCAAAAGAAACTACTCGCCCTCCAGGACCGCATCGGCATCCCCTTGAAGGAACTCAAGGACATCAACAAGCAGATGTCCACCGGCGAAGCCAAGGCCCGCCGCGCCAAGCGTGAAATGACCGAGGCCAACCTGCGCCTCGTGATTTCCATCGCCAAGAAATACACCAATCGCGGCCTGCAATTCCTCGACCTGATCCAGGAAGGCAACATCGGCCTGATGAAGGCCGTGGACAAGTTTGAATACCGTCGCGGCTACAAGTTCTCCACCTATGCGACCTGGTGGATTCGCCAAGCCATCACCCGGTCGATTGCCGACCAGGCCCGCACCATCCGCATCCCGGTGCATATGATCGAAACCATCAACAAGATGAACCGCATCAGCCGGCAAATCTTGCAAGAAACCGGCGCCGAGCCCGATCCGGCGACGCTGGCCAAAAAGATGGACATGCCCGAGGACAAGATTCGCAAAATCATGAAAATTTCCAAGGAGCCCATCTCCATGGAAACCCCCATCGGCGACGACGACGACTCTCATCTCGGCGATTTCATCGAGGATCAGGCCACCCTGGCCCCGGCCGACGCCGCCATGTACTCCAGCCTGCGCGGCGTCACCAAGGAAATTCTCGACACCCTGACCACCCGCGAAGCCAAGGTGCTGCGCATGCGCTTCGGCATCGAGATGAACACCGACCACACCCTGGAAGAAGTCGGCAAACAGTTCGACGTCCCCCGCGAGCGCATCCGCCAGATCGAAGCCAGGGCCCTGCGCAACCTGCGTCACCCCAGCCGCTCCGACAAGCTGCGCAGCTTCGTCGACACCAGCGGAAGCTAAGCTTTCCGGGCCTGTAGCTCAGTCGGTTAGAGCAGAGGACTCATAATCCTTTGGTCCAGGGTTCGAGTCCCTGCGGGCCCACCACATTCAGAAACCCCAACCGATCCCGGTTGGGGTTTTTGTTGGATGCTCCCCGCATCTCATCTGGGTTTTCGGGCGGTGCCTTTTGGATGCGCTGATACCCGAATCTGCCACGAGAACGCCGAGCAACTGAGGGCGTTGCAAGAGTAGATTCGGAAGAAGGATGTAACGGTCGCGCCGCCACATAGCAGCACAAAGCCAGCAGCAAGACGCTGACCGGGAGAAATCAGGTGCAAACCGACCAAATCACATCAAACCGGACTACACCGGGCATCATTTCGTGCAATGATGCGAGAGTCACTAGAAGTCTGACCTCTTTGGATGGAAACCGAAAAATGACTGATCGCTGGCTGTCGGTCGAAGAGATCGCCGAATACCTCGGTGTGAGCAAGGACACCGTTTATGCGTGGATCAACAAACGAAACATGCCAGCCCATCGAATCGGACGACTCTGGAAATTCAAATCCGAGGCAGTGGATGCATGGGTGCGTTCGGGTGGTGCCGCGGAAAACGAAGGGCGGGACAAGGAATGAAGGGCTTAGCTTCTGCGGGTTTCGATTGCCTCATGCGATGCTCGAAAACACAACAGGGGAATTGACGTGAGGAGAAAAACTGCTTGTGTCGATTTGTTTTGCGGCGCGGGTGGGCTGACGCATGGCTTCATGCTGGAAGGTCTTCCCGTCGTCGCAGGCATCGATCTCGATCCCGCTTGCCGCTTTCCCTATGAGGCGAATAACGGCCAGGCCCGCTTCCTTCAACGTGACATCATTGAGGTGACGATCGACGAAATCAAGAGTCTTTTTGGTGATGCCGATCTGAAGATATTGGCGGGATGTGCGCCTTGCCAGCCCTTCTCTACCTATGCCCAGCGTTATGAGTCGGATGGCGAAGAAGGGAGATGGGGGCTTCTCTACCATTTCGCTCGCCTCGCCGAGGGCGTGATGCCGGATGTCATCACGATGGAAAACGTGCCGACGGTCGAAAAACACAAGGTCTTTCACGACTTCAAGGCATCACTCGAAAAGCTCGGCTACGAGGTCTGGGCTGAGGTCGTCGACAGCTCCCGTTATGGCGTCCCACAAATGCGGCGTCGGATGGTGCTGCTGGCGTCCCGACACGGCAGTATCGAAATGATCGATGCGACACACGAAAAGCCGAAAACGGTGAAGCAAGCCATCGGTCGCTTGCGTCGCCTCAGCGCCGGTGAGGCAGCCCCGAGAGACAAACTGCATGTCACCTCGACGCTTTCCGAAACGAACCTCGAACGGATCAAGGTATCCAGACCCGGTGGCACGTGGCGCGACTGGCCCAAGCACTTGGTCGCCGAATGCCATCGCGCCGAGAGCGGGCGCACCTATCCGGGCGTCTATGGCCGCATGGAATGGGACAAACCAGCGCCGACGTTGACGACTCAATGCTATGGGTTCGGCAATGGTCGCTTCGGCCATCCCGAACAAGACCGCGCCATTTCCCTGCGCGAAGCAGCAATCTTGCAAAGCTTTCCACGCAAGTATGCGTTCATCCCAAAGGGAGGCGAAGTCAGCTTCAAAGTGCTCGGACGGCTCATCGGCAACGCGGTTCCCGTCGATCTCGGTCGCGCCATTGCGCGCAGTATCGATCAACACCTCGCGTCGGTCGCGGCGCAGTGACGCCTCGATGAGGACTACCCGATGCCCAGACTCGCGTCCTCGTCGTCCGATGCCAGTCGCCGTATGGCGAAGGTACGGCAAACCGGCACGGACGCCGAACTGGCATTACGACGGGAAATGCACCGCATCGGTCTGCGTTACAGGGTCGGCTATGGGGTTCTACAGAAACCTCGTCGTGTCGCCGATGTTGCGTTCCCCGGTCGGAAGATCGCGGTTTTCGTCGATGGTTGTTTCTGGCACGGCTGCCCCGAACATGCCACATGGCCGAAGCAGAACGCTGCATTTTGGCGGGAAAAGATCGAAGCGAATCGGCAGCGGGATGCGGATACGAATGACCGTCTGCGATCGATTGGCTGGACGGTGCTTCGGTTCTGGTCGCACGAATCACCGATCGACGCTGCTCGAGCCATTGCGCACACGGTCGCCAAAGTCGGTTCCGGCGTGAAGAACCGGAAAGGAAGATAGCCTCCACATGGGCATCCAGAACGAACAGCAAACTCAGACCTACCGCGCTCGCCCCGAGCCGGGGCAGCTCGTCGAGGTGCGCCGTCGGCAGTGGGTGGTGGCCGACATCGATGCCGCTGGATTGGAAACCAGCCGTCCGCAGCATTGCGTGAAGCTCTCGTCGATCGACGAGGATGGTCTCGGCGAGGAACTGGAAGTCGTCTGGGAAATCGAGCCGGGTGCGCAGGTCATCGAGCGGGCGGGATTGCCTTCGGTCACGGGGCAGGACGATTCGGACGTGCTCGAAGCCTTCCTTGATGCCGTTCGTTGGGGCGCGGCGACCAATGCCGATCGGGGATTTCTTCAGGCTCCCTTCCGCAGCGGCGTCAGCATCGAAGATTTCCAACTTGATCCTCTGGTACGGGCTATCGACATGGCCCGCGTCAACCTACTCATTGCCGATGACGTCGGTTTGGGCAAGACCATCGAAGCCGGGCTGGTCATTCAGGAACTGCTGCTACGGCACCGCGCCCGTACCGTGTTGATCGTCTGCCCTGCCTCGCTTCAGGAGAAATGGCGCGTCGAGATGCTCGAAAAGTTCGGTCTCGATTTCCGCATCGTGGATACCGACTACATCAAGCAACTGCGGCGTGAGCGCGGCATTCATGCCAATCCGTGGACATCTCATCCCCGTCTCATCGCGTCGATGGATTGGGCCAAGGGAGGGGAAGGCTTGCGCGCCATGCGCGATGTAATTCCCACGCATGTCGGGCATCCGCGCAAGTTCGATTTGCTGGTCGTGGACGAAGCGCACAACGTTGCCCCCGCTGCGGGCGCGCACTACGCGCTGGAAAGCCAGCGCACTCGCTTCATCCGTACCATCAGTCCGCATTTCCAGCATCGCTTGTTCCTGACCGCGACGCCGCACAACGGTTACACCGAATCATTCACCTCGCTGCTGGAACTGCTCGACGATCAGCGTTTTGCGCGCAACATCCTGCCGAACGAAAAACGCTTGAGTCAGGTGATGATCCGCCGCCTGAAAAGCGACCTGGTCGATACGGATGGCAATCCTTTATA
>CAZFHE010000292.1:0-10864 GCA_964518615.1 uncultured Dechloromonas sp.
GGTTCGATTCCACCTGGGGGCGCCAGCCTTGCCGAGCCGATCATGACCCGACGCACCTCCCCTCCCCGCCATTCCGTCGATATCAGCGAGGATAGCGGCGTCCGCTATCTGCATTTCGGTTCCGACTGGGTGCAGGGGGCCATGCGCATCGCCCGGCCCTGGGCGCTGGAACTGGCCTATACCCGCGACATGATGGCCGGCCTCTTGCTGCGCGAGGCTGAAAGCTGGCCGCGACGGGCCTTGATGATCGGACTCGGCGCGGGGTCGCTGGCCAAGTTCCTGTACCGCCACCGGCCGGACTGCCAGATCACCGTGGTCGAGATCAATCCGCAGGTGGAATGGGTCGCCCGCCAGTTTTTCAAGCTGCCCGACGACCCCAGACGCCTGAATATCCATATCGGTTGCGGCGCGGATTTCGTGCTCGGCGGCGACAGCCTTTTCGACGCCATTCTGGTCGACGGCTTCGATGCCGATGCCCGTAGCGGGCCGCTCGATACCCTGCCCTTTTATCAGGCCTGTCGCGCCCGGCTCGCCGCCGACGGCCTCATGTGCGTCAATCTGCTTGGCCGCAGCCGAAGCTTTGCCGCCAGCGCGCGCCGCATCAACGAGGCTTTTGGCGGCGCAACGGCCGTTTTTCCCTCTTGCGACAGCGGCAATACCATCGTTTTCGCCAGCGGCGGCGAGCCGGTCGACGTGGCGCTCGCCACGCTGCGCGAACGGGCGGCGGCGCTGAAGAAGGCCTCCGGCCTCGATCTCGGGCCGACCATCGGCCGCCTGCAATTGAGCCATCCGCTGCCGGATAGCCGCCTGCGCATCGCCACGCCTCAAAGCGCTGCTATTCCATCTTGATTCCTCTCCCAATCGCGTCTATAAATAAAAAGGTCGCCACCGATAACAACGACAAAGGCAGACATACAACAAGAACAATAGAGGAATAGAGGGATTCCCTGTCTGCTCAATCCATATTGCCTGTCAAGGAGGAACCATGCTTTCCATCCAGGACGTTATCGACTATTGCGACCTCAATCGGGGAGAAATCGAGGCCATTGCGGAACATGAACATATTCCGATGGCCGTGGCGGCGGAAATGAGCGCCGTGCTGCTCGGCACGCCCGAAGGCGTTTGCTATCTGCACTCGATGATTATCGAAAACATGCAGCATGCGCTGGCAACCGGGCGCTACCAGCATGCCAAGGATCTGGCCGAAACCTATCAGCATTTGCAGCGCAGCCACCCGATAGCATCCCACTAAGGTTTTTTCCTCCCGTGAGGATAGGCCGGCGGCTCAAGTCAGGCCGGCGACCGGGCTCCGGCGCCCTCCACCGGAGCCTTTCTTTTGCCTCTTGTTCCGCTTCCCAATCCGCCGAGTACGCGAAGGCGAAGCGCAGACTGTACGGTTGTACGGCAAGCGAAGCCGACAAAGTCATCGGCTGATTTAGAAATGGAATCAGGCTGCTTTCGCCTGGCCGAAGCCATGCTCGACGGCGTACAGGGCAACCTGCACGCGGCTGCTCATATTGAGTTTCTTGAAGATGTTCTGCACGTGAATCTTGACCGTGCTCTCGGCGAGATCGAGGCGGCGGGCGATTTCCTTGTTGCTCTCGCCATGCGCCAATGAGGCCATGATGTCGCGCTCGCGCGGCGAGAAGCGGTCGCGCTCGGCTGGCGCGTCGCCCTTGTGCGGCGCGCGCACGCCTTCGATCAGCTTGGCCGTCATCTGCTGGGACACCACCGATTCGCCCTTGGCCGCGCGGCGGATGGCATCGACCAGCACGTCGGTTTCGATATTTTTCAACAGATAGCCGCAAGCGCCGGCGCGCAAGGCGTCCATCAAATCCTGCGCGTCCTCGGAGACGGTCAGCATCATCACATGAACATCGGGAATCTCCTCGGAGATCACCTTGACTGCCTCCAGCCCGGAAACCCCCGGCATGTGCAGATCGAGCAGGACGACATCGGGGCGCAGCGAACGGGCGCGCTTGATGCCTTCCAGCCCGTCGCCGGCCTCGCCGACCACCTCGAAATCCTCATTGCGCTGCAACAAGGAATGGATGCCGCTGCGAAACAGCGTGTGATCATCGACCAGCAAGACCCGTATTTTCTTATTCATCTCAGACCCCCACCTCTTCCTTGGTATCCCGCGGCAAATTGAGCAGCAGCCGGGCGCCGGCCCCGATGCTGGAAAGGATGCGCAACTCGCCGCCGACGCGATGCGCCCGTTCGCGCATGATTTTCAGCCCCACGTGACGCTCGGAGCGGACATTGGGTTCGTTTTCGGTATCGAAGCCGATGCCGTCGTCGCGCACTTCGATCTCCGTGCCTGCCGGTCCGCGGCGCACGGTCAGATGCACATTCTTGGCCTTGGCGTGCTTGCGGATATTGGACAGCGATTCCTGGACAATGTGCATGATCTGGATTTCGTTGGCCGGCGCCAGCGGCGCTCCCGTGCCGATGCGCTCGAAGCGGGTGGCGATGCCGGTCTGGCCCTCGAATTTCTCCAGCGCCGAGGTCAGCGCCGAATCGAGATCGGATTGCAGAAACCGGGTACGGAAATGTACCAGCAGTTCGCGCACGTCGTCATAGCTTTCCTGCACGCCCTCGCGCAATTGCCCGGCGGTGAGGAGCGCTTCGTCGTAGCGCCCCTTGTGCAGCGAATCCTGTAGCAACTGGACCTGGATATTGAGAAAAGCCAGGCCCTGGGCAATCGAATCGTGCAGTTCCTGGGCCAGGAGGTTGCGCTCCTCGGACACCGCCAGTTCCATTTCGCGCGATTTCAGGCGCTGGTTCTCGATGGCCACGCCAAGGTGCTGGCCCAGGGTTTCCAGGAGATTGCGCTCCCGCGACGAAATGGGATGCGTCTCTCGATAGTAGAGGTTATAGACGCCGATCCGCTGCTTGCCATGCAGGATGCTGAACGCGGTGGCGGTGGCGAAGCCTTCGCGGATGCAAGTGCGCAACACCATGCCGGAGGGCGGATCGGCGGTATTGAAGACGGCCTGCTGGCCGCTCTGAATGACTTCGCCGCACAGGCATTCGCCGCAATTGAGTTCGTTCTCGCGGGCGACAAATTGCTCGGACAGCCCGTCGTGGGTGACCAGATACAGCTTCTGCGATTCCGGCATGTAGAGACGCACCGCGCCGCCATCGGCCCCGAGGGCCGACTTGATGTAATCGAGAAAGCTCTGGCACAGCGTTTCCACCTGCACCGGATCGGCCAAGAGCGAGGTCGCCCCGTAGAGAATGCCCAGCTCGCGATTGCGCTGTTCCAGGCTGCGGGTTTTCGCCGCCACGCGCTCTTCGAGCGTTGCATACACGGCTTGCAAATGGCCGGCCATCTGGTTGAATCCCCGGGCCAGGCCGCCGAGTTCATCATCGCTGTCTTCCGGCAAGCGCACCGTCAGATCGTCGCCGGTCATTCTTTCCATGCCGGCGTTGAGTTCGCCGATGGGCCGGAGCACCAGACGGATCACCGCGCGGATTACCAGCGCCGTCCCGATCAGCGCGAACAGCACCAGTAAACCCAGGATGGTGCGAAGCCGCGCGGTATCCCGGGCGTAGCCGTGCTCCATGGCAAACACCAGATGGTCGATGCGCTCGACGAAGGGTTCGAGCCGCAGATTGAAACGCCCCAGAATGAAGGCCCGCTGGCCCGGGGCGGCCCCCAGGAAGGACTCGATCTCGGGCCGCAGATCGCGTTTCCAGTCCTGATCGACCTCGTTCAGCAAAGCCCGGGTCTGATCGTTGCGCGGCGAAGCGAGCGGCCGGACCGGATCGCCGCTATCGAGTTGCTGCAACACCGCATCGAAGTCTTGAACTTCGTCGCCGATGCGCTGATCCAGCGCGTCGCCCGGCAAGGCCACCGCCCGCGCCATCATCAGGGCGATATGGTAAGCGCGCATGCGCTGACTGCCGGCCTCGTTGATCGCCGCGGCCGCGCCTTCGAGTTGCCAGGAAATCACCAGCGTCAGGCCAATGGCCCCGGCCAGCACCAGCAGGAAAGCCGCCAGGGTGCCAACAATCTTGCGCGAGAGCTTGCCTGGGTTGACCTGCATCGAAAGCCTTCCGCGATGAAAGCGCCAAACATAGCCGCGCCGCGAAAAAAAAGCCAATGACCTGCATCAAGACTCCCGCATGGCGCGCGGGAGCCCGCCCAGTTTTATGCGGGTTATGCTGGCCGCGCCGGCTTTTGGCGCATGGCCGCCGGGGTCAGGGGGCTGGACTCCCGGCAAGGTCCGAGGCCGCAGCTTCGACGGCCACGGCGGCCATCGCCCGGATCACCGCCTCGCTTTCGCCAATCGCCGGCGCGAGCTCAAACGCGACGCCGGGATGGGCAGCGCGCAATTGCGCCATCAAGCCCGGCAAATCGCGCTTCAAGTGCCCGCCCTGGGCAATGAACATCGGCAGCACGACAATATGGCGCGCCCCCTTCTCGACCAGCGCGCCAACGCAATCGGCCAAGGTCGGCGCGAGAAATTCGAGAAAGGCGAGCTCCACCCAAAGCGCCGGCGCCTCATCGCGGATGGCCGCCTGGACCCGGCGCAAGGGCTCGGCCCAGGCCGGCTCGCGAGCGCCATGCCCGAACAGGATCACGGCGGTTGTCATGGCATGCGCATCAGGCATTTAAAACCAGGGCTTCCGAGGGAAAACCTGTCGTTGAGCGCACCGCCAAAAGCCTATTTGATGCGTTGCAGCTTGGGCCGCCCGCCCTCGGGCGGCGTGGGCTTGGGCGGCGTCCCCTCGGGCTCCCCTTCTCCGCCGTCGATCTCGGGCGCATCGGCGAAATCCGCGTCGCCGCTGTCCGCGACCTCGAAAGGAATGCCAGCGCCATTTTCGCGGGCATAGATCACCGCCACCTGTTCGACCGGCACCGACAACTGGCGGGAGACGCCGCCAAAACGGGCCTGAAACTCGATCAGCTCATTGCCCATCTGTAGCTTGTGGGTCGCCTCCGGCCCGATGTTGAGCACGATCTGGCCATCGCGGACAAATTCGCGCGGCACGCGGGTGCGCCAGTCGACCTTCACCGCGATATGGGGCGTGAAGCCGTTGTCGGCGCACCATTCCCAGATGGCGCGCAGCAGGTAGGGCTTGGTGGACGGCAATTCCATTGGCTTTACTTGCGCATCGCCTTTTCGGAGGGCGTCAGCGCGTCGATGAAGCCCTGGCGGCTGAAAATGCGCTCGGCGTACTTCATCAGCGGCGCGGCGGCCTTGCCGAGGTCGATGCCATAGTGATCCAGACGCCACAAGAGCGGCGCGATGGCCACGTCGAGCATGGAAAATTCGTCGCCGAGCATGAATTTCTGCTTGTTGAAAATCGGGACGATCTCGGTCAGGCGGGCGCGGATTTCCTGGCGCGCCTTGTCGGCGGTCTTGCCATTTTTCTCGATCACTTCCATGAAGGAGAAAATTTCGCGCTCCATGCCGACCAGCAGTTGGCGGGCGCGGGCGCGCATGATCGGATCGGCCGGCATCAGTTGCGGATGCGGGAAGCGCTCGTCGATGTATTCGTTGATGATGTTCGGCTCGAACAGCACCAGATCGCGCTCGACCAGCACCGGCACGCGGCTGTGCGGATTGATCGCGGCCATTTCGTCCGGCTTGTTGAACATGTCGACGTCGATCACCTGAAAGTCCATGCCCTTCTCGAACAGGACGATGCGGCAGCGGTGGCTGAAGGGGCAGGTGGTGCCCGAATAGAGGTTCATCATTTTCCTATAGCCTCAAAATAAGATTCGGCATCGGGGCCGACCCCAGGTCGACCCGCGATGCCGTCAACTGTTTCTCGCGGAATCAGTGAATATCTTTCCAGTATTCCTTCTTCAATGCGTAGGCCAGCACGAAGAGCACGAGCAGGAAGCCAAGCACGAACCAGCCCAGGGTGCGGCGGTATTCCTGCTGCGGCTCGCCCATCCAGACCATGAAGGAAACCAGATCGGAAATCGCCTTGTCGAACTCAGCCTGGGGCATTTCGCCGGCAACGGCCAGTTCCAGCTTGTGCGAGTCATGGTTCAGAACCTGCTGGCCCTGCAACTGCCACAGCGGATTGGGCATGCCGACATTCTCGAAGGCGGTGTTGTTCCAGCCGGTCGGACGATTGTCGTCGCGGTAGAAGGAACGCAGATAGGTATACAGCCAGTCGGCGCCAGCGCCAGCATTGCCGGCCTCACCCCGGGCACGGGCGACGATGGTCAGATCGGGCGGCATGGCGCCGAACCACAGCTTCTGCTCATCGTGACGCGCGGCCACCTGCATCAGGCCGCCGATCTTGTCGGAGGTGAACATCAGGTTGTCCTTGACCTGCTGCTCGGTCAGGCCAAGCTCCATCAAGGTCTTGTAACGCATGAAGGAGGCGCTGTGGCAGTTCAGGCAGTAATTGACGAAGAGCTTGGCGCCATGCTGCAAGGCCGCCTTGTCCTTGACCGAACCCGGCCACGTGTCGAGTTGGATATTGGCGCCGGCGGCAAAGGCAAGCATCGGCGCGCAAAGCAATGCAATCAGGAACTTTTTCATTTTATGCATCCCCTCACTTCATCGTCAGGCGTTCGGGAACCGGCTTGAAGCTATCCATCCGGGACCACCACGGCATGCCGAGGAAGAAAGCAAAGTAGAACACCGTGCACACCTGCGAGACCAATTCGCCCATCGGCGACGGCGACAGGGTGCCGAGATAGCCGAGGATGAAGAAGCAGATCACGAACAGGGTGATCATCACCTTGGTGATCGGGCCGCGGTAGCGGATCGACTTGACCGGGCTGCGATCCAGCCACGGCAGGAAGGCGAAGATGACGACCGACGCGCCCATGGCAACCACGCCCCAGAACTTAGCGTCAAGGCCGAAGAAGTTCCAGACCATGGCGCGCAGGATCGAGTAGAAGGGCGTGAAGTACCAGACCGGCGCGATGTGGGGCGGGGTCTTCAAGGGGTCGGCCGGATAGAAGTTCGGCGTCTCCAGGAAATAGCCGCCGCCTTCGGGCGCGAAGAACATGATCGCCGCGAAGACCATCAGGAACACGACCACGCCGACGATGTCCTTGACCGTGTAGTACGGATGGAAGGGGATGCCGTCGCGCGGAATGCCGTTCTCGTCCTTGTTGGCCTTGATCTCGATGCCATCCGGATTGTTCGAGCCGGTTTCGTGCAGGGCCAGAATATGCGCGGCAACGAGACCCAAGAGGATCAGCGGGAAGGCGATGACGTGGAAGGAGAAGAAGCGGTTCAGGGTCGCGTCGCCGACGACGAAGTCGCCGCGAATCAGGATGGAGAGATCATTGCCGATGAGCGGAATGGCTCCGAACAGATTCACGATGACCTGCGCGCCCCAGTAGGACATCTGACCCCAGGGCAGCAGATAGCCAAAGAAGGCCTCGCCCATCAGCACCAGGAAGATGCCGACGCCGAACAGCCAGGTCAGCTCGCGCGGCTTGCGGTAAGAACCGTACAGCAGACCGCGGAACATGTGCAGATAGACGACGATGAAAAAGGCCGAAGCGCCGGTCGAGTGCATGTAGCGGATCAGCCAGCCGCCCGGCACGTCGCGCATGATGTACTCGACGGAGGCGAAAGCCACCGGCACGCCGGAGGCGTTCAGCGCGGCATCGGGCTTGTAGTGCATGACCAGGAAGATGCCGGTGACAATCTGGATGACCAGAACCAAAAGCGCCAGGGAACCGAAGAAATACCAGAAATTGAAATTTTTCGGCGCGTAGTATTCGGAAAGATGCTCCTTCCACAGCGAGGTGGCCGGGAAGCGGGCATCGACCCACTCCAAGAGGTTACCGCCCAGGGAACCATCGGACTTGTATTTTTCGGACTTGCCAGCAGCCATGGTCATGCTCCCTTCTGGTCTTCGCCGATCAGGATACGGGTATCGGACAGATACACGTGCGGCGGCACTTCGAGATTGGTCGGGGCGGGCTTCGCCTTGAACACGCGGCCGGCGAAGTCGAAGGTGGAACCGTGGCAGGGGCACAGAAAGCCGCCGAGCCAGTCGCCGGGCATGCCTTCATCGCCGCCGGCCTTGAATTTGGAAGACGGCGAGCAGCCGAGGTGGGTGCAAATGCCGACCACGACCAGCATTTCCGGCTTGATCGAACGGGTTTCGTTCTTGGCGTAGGCGGGCTGATCGCTCTTCTCGGATTGCGGATCAGCCATCTGATCATTGAGCTTGGGCAGGGTATCGAGCATGTCCTGGGTGCGGTTGATGATCCACACCGGCTTGCCGCGCCACTCGACGGTAATCATCTGGCCCGGTTCGAGTTTGCTGATATCGACTTCAACCGGAGCGCCTGCCGCTTTGGCACGTTCGGAAGGAAGCAAGCTGGAGACGAACGGCACCAGGGCCGCGACCGCCCCCACTCCGCCCACGGCCGCGGTTGCGACGATCAGGCGCCGCCGTCCGCAGTCCATTTTTCCTTGATTGCTCATAACGCTGACCCCTAAAGGATTTTGATGGGAGTAAAAAAACAAATGCTGGATTATACGCCAACGAAACGGTCGATAAAAGCGCTCAGGCGTCTGAAAAGGTCTTGCGCTCCCGCAGCGCCTGGGCCAGCGTGCCGCTGTCGACGTACTCCAGTTCGCCGCCGACGGGAACGCCTCGGGCAATCCGGCTGACCCGCACGCCCTTCGGTTGCAGCATGGCCATCAGGTAGTGCGCCGTGGCCTCGCCCTCGTTGGTGTAATTGGTGGCCAGAATCACTTCTTGCACCACGCCGTCGAGGGCGCGCGCCAGCACGCGATCCAATCCGAGTTCGCGCGCGCCGATGCCGTCGAGCGGCGACAAGCGCCCCATCAGGACGTAGTAAAGCCCCTGATAGGACTGGGTCTGCTCCATCATGTTCATATCCACCGGCGTCTCGACCACGCACAGCAGCGCAGCGTCGCGGCGCGGGGACTGGCAGCGCTCGCAAAGCTCGCCCTCGGTGAAGGTATTGCAACGCTGGCAATGGCGAACCGAGGAGAGCGCATCGAGCACCGCGTCGCCCAGGCGGCGCGCGCCCGCCCGGTCCCGCTGGAGCAGATGGTAGGCCATGCGCTGCGCCGATTTCGGCCCGACGCCGGGCAAACAGCGCAAGGCCTCGATCAGCGCCGCGAGTCCGGAAGGATTCACTTAAAACGGCAGCTTGAGGCCGGGCGGCAGGTTGAGGCCGCTGGTGAAACCGGCCATCTTCTCCTGACTGAGCGCCTCGGCGCGCCGCATGGCGTCATTGACCGCCGCCGCGACGAGATCTTCCAGCATCTCGCGATCATCCATCACCGAAGGGTCAATGCTGACCCGGCGAATATCGTGGGCGCAGGTCATCTGCACCTTGACCATGCCCGCGCCGGCCTGGCCTTCGACTTCGGTCTGCGCCAGTTGGGCCTGCGCCTTCTTCATGTTTTCCTGCATCATCTGCGCCTGCTTCATCAGGCCGCCCAGACCACCCTTCATCATTACATTATCTCCGTTAGGCAATAGGTTTGATTGAGGCCTCGACCACCGAGGCATTCAAGGATTCGATCGCGTCGCGCACGAAGCCATCTCCGGCAATCGCCGCCTCGGCCCGCGCCTGGCGCGCCTGGCGCTCGCGGTCGACAGCCGCCGCCGGCGTAACGGCCTCGTTGGCGGCCAATTCGACATTGAGGCGCAACGGCCTAGCGAAATAATCGGACAAGGCTTGCTGCAAGCGCTCGGGCGCGGGCTTCATCTGCAAATGCGCCTGCGCGGGCGCAAGACGCAGCAAACACTCGCTCTCGTCGATCCGGCGCAATTCGCAATGCTGGGCCAGGGTGCGCGCAAGGCCGGACAAGGGCAGCGCGGCGACAATGGCAGCCCAGTCATGTACATGGCTCTCGGGAGCCTGCGGCCGCGCAGGCGTTTCAGCGGCGGGCGGGCTGGAGGCCGTCGCCTGCGGCGCGCGCTCCGGAGACGTGACCGGGCGCGGCGCAACGCTTGCCGAACGAGCCGCCGGCGCTGCCGCGCCTTGCGGCCGGCTGGCCGCCACCACGTCGGCCACCGAACTGGGCCGAAAGGCGTGGAGGCGCAACAGGGTCATCACGAATCCGGCATATTCATCCGGCGCGACCGATAGTTCGTTGCGCCCGACCACGGCGATCTGGTAGGCCAACTGGATGAATTCCGGCGAAAAGGCGGCGGCGATGGCCAAGAGGCGCTCCCGCTCCGGCTCTTCGTCGTCGATGGCGGAGGGAACGCATTGAATGATCTGGATGCGCGTCAGGAGCGTCGCGAGTTCCTGCAAGGCGGCGGCAAAGGACAGGCTGCGCATGCCAAGATCGGCGGCAACGGCCAGCATCGCCGAGGCGTCCCCAGCCGCCAAGGCTTCTAGGATGGCGAACAGGTAATCCTGATCGACCGTCCCGAGCATGGCCCGCACCTGCCCTTCCTCGACCTTGCCCGCGCCGTGGGCGATGGCCTGATCGAGCAGCGACAGGGCGTCGCGCATGCTGCCGGCCGCCGAGCGCGCAATCAGCGCCAAAGCCTGCGCGTCATGGCTGATTTCCTCGGCTTGCAGAATGTGGGCCAGATGATTGACGATCGCCGCCGACGGCATTTGCTTGAGATTGAATTGCAGGCAGCGGGACAGCACGGTGACCGGGATTTTCTGCGGATCGGTGGTCGCAAGAATGAACTTGACATGCTCCGGCGGCTCTTCGAGGGTCTTCAACATGGCGTTGAAAGCCGAATTGGAGAGCATATGCACTTCGTCGATCACATAGACCTTGAACCGGCCCCGGGTCGGCGCGTAGACGGCGTTTTCCAGCAACTGGCGCATTTCGTCGACGCGGGTATTGGTCGCCGCGTCGACTTCGAGCAAATCGACGAAACGGCCGCCGTCGATCTCCTGGCAAGCGGAGCAAGCGCC
>CAZFHE010000293.1:0-5742 GCA_964518615.1 uncultured Dechloromonas sp.
GGCATGCTGTTCTCGCTGATCCTGCTGGCGCCGTCCTGGGGCGGCATGATCAACGGCATCATGACCCTGTCGGGCGCCTGGCATCGGCTGCGCGACGATCCGATCCTGAAGTTCCTGATCACCTCGCTGTCCTTCTACGGCATGTCGACCTTCGAAGGCCCGATGATGTCCATCAAGACCGTCAATGCGCTGTCGCACTACACCGACTGGACGATCGGCCACGTGCATTCCGGCGCCCTGGGCTGGGTGGCGATGGTTTCGATCGGTTCGATCTACTACCTGCTGCCGCGCCTGTTCGGCAAGAAGGAAATGTATAGCACCGCCCTGGTTACGACCCACTTCTGGATCGCCACCATCGGCACCGTTCTGTACATCGCCTCGATGTGGATCGCCGGCGTGATGCAGGGTCTGATGTGGCGCGCGGTCAATACCGACGGCACGCTGGCCTACAGCTTTGTCGAGTCGGTCAAGGGTTCCTACCCGTTCTGGGCCATTCGCTGGCTGGGCGGTGTCCTGTTCCTGCTGGGCATGCTGATCATGGCCTATAACATGTTCAAGACGATGGCTGGCGGCAACACCAAGGATGTGCCGGTGGTCGCCCCGGTTGCTAACCACGCCTGATTTGGGAGAACACAATAATGATCAAGCATGATCAAATCGAGAGGAACGTAGGCCTGCTGTTCGTCCTGACGTTGTTTGTGGTCATCTGGGGTGGCTTGCTGGAAATCGTTCCGCTCTTTTTCCAGAAGTCGACGACGGAGCCGGTCCAGGGGGTTGAGCCCTATAGCGCCGAGCGCCTGGCTGGCCGCGAGGTCTATATCCGCGAAGGCTGCTATCTCTGCCACTCGCAGATGATTCGTCCCTTCCGCGGGGAAACCGAGCGCTATGGCCACTATTCGGTTGCCGGCGAGTTTGTCTACGACCATCCCTTCCAGTGGGGTTCGAGGCGTATCGGTCCCGACCTGCATCGCGTCGGCGGCCGTTATTCCGACGAGTGGCAGCGCGCCCACCTGATCAATCCTCGTGACGTGGTGCCGGAGTCCAACATGCCTGCTTTCGGTTTCCTGGCGAATGTCAAGGCCAAGGACTCGGTGGCTGCCGATATCGAAGCCAAGATGGGTCTCATGCGCACCTATGCCAATCTTCGCGGCTTGCCGACCTACTCCGATGCTGACATCAAGGGCGCCAAGGCGGCCATCGGCGACAAGAGCGAGCTCGATGTCCTGATTGACTACCTGCAGGGCATGGGTACGGCTCTCGGCTCGATGAAGTAACAGGCCATGAGCATCGACATCAACGATCTGCGTTCCCTACTCACCGTCGCCGGCTTGCTGTGTTTCCTGGCGATCGTGGGCTGGGCCTACGGCAAGAGCAGCAAGAAGGGGTTCGAAGAAGCTGCCAATCTGCCGTTCGCGGAACACGATGATCAGGCTGCGGTGGCGAGTCCATCGCAGCCCCGCTGATAAAAGGAAAGCAAATGAGCGATTTCGTTAATGAGTTTTGGAACATGTACGTCATTGTGATCGTCCTGGCCGGTATCCTGGCTTGCGCGGTTCTCTTGATCGTACAGGGCAAGGCGAAGTTCACGCCGGGCAAGACCATGGGTCACGTCTGGGATGAAACCCTTGAGGAATACAACAATCCGATGCCGAAGTGGTGGATCTGGATGTTCATCATCACGGTGGTCTTCTCGCTGGCTTACCTGGTGCTGTTCCCGGGCCTGGGCAGTTTCAAGGGCATGCTGGGCTGGACCTCGGCCGATCAACACCAGAGGGAGGTCAACCAGATGGATCGGGCCGTGAAGCCGACCTTCGACGCCTACCTGGCGATGGACCTTGAGACCCTGGCGGCTGACAAGAAGGCCATGGAAACGGGCAAGCGTCTGTTCCTGACCTACTGCATGCAGTGCCACGGCGCTGACGCCCGCGGGGCCAAGGGCTTCCCGAATCTGACCGACAACGACTGGCTGTATGGCGGCGCGCCGGAGCAGATCAAGGAAACCATCGCCGAGGGCCGCATGGGCATCATGGTGCCGCATGAGCAGCTTGGCGCCGATACCATCAAGGATCTGGCCAACTACGTCCGCTCCCTGTCGGGTCTGCCCAATGATGGCGTGCGCGCCGCTCGCGGCCAGGAAGCCTTTGTCAGCGCCGGCTGTGTCGGCTGCCACGGCGAGGATGGAACGGGCATGCAGGCGATCGGCTCGCCGAACCTGACCGACAAGGTCTGGTTGTACGGCTCCTCCGAAGCGACCATCATCGAGACCATCACCTACGGCCGTCAGAACAAGATGCCGGCGTGGAAGGAATTCCTCGGTGACGCCAAGGTTCACCTGCTGGCCGCCTACGTGCTCAGCCTGGGCCAGGGCGCCAAGTAAGGCATCCAACGGGGCGGCCAGGCCGCCCCGTTGTCTATTCCCCTATCCGTATCAAAATAGCGTTTCGCCGGTCTTGAGCGAGAGCGGCCAAGCCCTATTTCGATACTGACAAGGACATCATGGAAAGCAAGGAAAACAGCGCGCCGGGCGCAAGCGTTGAAACGGTGGTTTCTTTCTACGAGAAGCACAAAAAAGTCTACATCCGCGATGTCAAGGGATGGTGGAACACCTGGCGCTGGGCGCTGGTGTGGTTCACCCAGATCATCTTTTATGGTCTGCCGTGGATGGAGTGGAATGGGCGTCAAGCCGTGCTGCTCCACCTGGTCGAGCGAAAATTCTATTTCTTCGGCATGGTGCTGTGGCCGCAGGACGTGTTTTACCTCGCCCTGCTGCTGATTGTTTCCGCCTACGCCCTCTTCCTGTTTACCGCCGTCGCTGGTCGCCTGTTCTGTGGCTACGCCTGTCCGCAGACGGTGTACAGCGAGATTTTCATGTGGATCGAGAATCGCATCGAGGGCAATCGCTCGGCGCGCATGAAGCTCGACAAGGAGCCGCTCCATGCGCGCAAACTGCTGCTGAAAACAAGCAAGCATGCGATCTGGCTGTTGATCTCGCTGTGGACCGGCTTCACGCTGGTGGCCTATTTCACGCCGGTCGAGGAGCTTCTGGCGGCCCTGCCCTTCGGTCTTTCCGGTTGGGAGCTGTTCTGGCTGTTCTTCTATGGCGGTTTCTGCTACATGCAGGCCGGTTTCCTGCGCGAGCAGGTGTGCAAGTACATGTGCCCCTATGCCCGCTTCCAGGGGGTGATGTTCGATCCCGATACCCTGGTCATCACCTATGACCCGGAGCGCGGCGAGCCGCGCGCGCTGCGGCGCAAGGGCGTCGATGCCAAGTCGGCGGGACAGGGGGATTGTATCGATTGCGGACTCTGCGTCGTGGTCTGCCCGACCGGGATCGATATCCGCAAGGGCATCCAGTACGAATGCATCGGCTGTGGCGCGTGCATTGACGCCTGCGATCCGGTCATGGACAAGGTCGGCCTGCCGCGGGGGCTGATCCGCTACACCACCGAGAATGCGCTGGAAAAGCATTTCTCGGCCAAGGAAACGGTCAGGCACATCCTGCGCCCGCGCATCGTCGTCTATAGCGTGATCCTGTTGGCGATTGTCGGGGCGGCGGCCTGGTCGCTCGCGACCCGCGTGCCGCTCAAGGTGGACATCATTCGCGATCGCTCGACGCTCGCCCGCGAGGCGGACGACGGCTCGATCGAGAATATCTACAACCTCAAGATCATGAATACCACCGAGACGCCCCAGCGTTACGTCATGTCGGTCGAAGGGCTGCCTGGCATCGAACTGGCCGGTGAGCACACGGTCGATGTCGATAGCGCCAAGAATCACGAAGTCACCGTGGTCGTCCGGGTTCCGCCCGAGTCCGGGCAGCGGGGCGCCAATACCATCCACTTCGCCGTCAAGGCCGAAGGGCATGCGGCAATCGCCGTGCGCGAAAAAGCCACTTTTTTACTCCCCTGATCCGCATGAACACTTCAATGACACTGCAACGCGACGACGCTCCCTGGTACAAGCATCGCTGGCCCTGGCTCCTGATGGCCGGGCCGGCGATCGTCATCGTCGCCGGCGTGATAACGGCGTGGATCGCGATAGACAGCAATGACGGTCTGGTCACGGACGATTATTACAAGCAGGGGATGGCCATCAATCAGATTCTGGAACGCGACCACCGGGCCAGCGCCCTTGGGCTTCAAGCCGATGTGATGCGTTCCGACCAAAATCTGCGCCTGATGCTGTCGGCCGCTGGCGAGGCGGAACTGCCGGCGGCGATCGTGCTGCGCCTCACTCATCCGACGCGCGCGGGTCAGGATCAGGCAGTGGAAATGATTTCCGAGGGGAAGGGGTTCTACGACGGAAAGTTGTCTGCCGACCTTGCCGGGAGGTGGCTGGTCACGGTTGAAGATCCGGCCGGACAGTGGCGGCTTCACGGTGAATGGCGGACGGATTCGGAGGGGCCGCTGCGCTTGCAGGCGCTGGCGGCAAAGTAGTTTTTTTGTCAGGGAGGTGATATATGGCTTGGGAATTGTTGTTCAAAAGTGATTATGGCCTGATGAGCCTGGTCGTTATCGTTGGCTGTGTGGTGATCGGCGCGGTGCTGGCCAAGATCGTGATGAGCAAGATCAACGAGGAGTCCCGCCGTCTCGGGAAGTGATCCGCCCCAGGCCGCTCACGGCGCAAGGTGTCAGACAGCCCCCGTTCGCTTTTTGGCGTCCGGGGGTTGTGCATTTTGAGGCAGGCGATGCCGGCCTGATCGGGAAGCCAGCGTCTCGGCGCGCGTCAATCCGGGCGGCAGAGGGGCTGGATGGGCGGCAATTCCGCTTCGTGGAAGCTGTAATGGCCTTGCCGCCGGTCGTCCAGATAGCGTTCCAGGCACAGGGTGACGCTGCGAAAGGAAAGTTCGGCCCAGGGAATATCCGGCGGCGCGAATAATTCAACCGCCAGGCTTTCCTCGCCGACCGAATACTCGGGCGCGGCCAGCCGGCCCCGATAGAAAAGGTGTACCTGGTTGATATGCGCGATGCTGATCAGCGCGAACGGGGCGTCGATCACAATGCGCGCTCCGGCTTCCTCCCAGGTTTCGCGGCGGGCGGCGGCCGCGGCGCTCTCGCCATTTTCCATGAAGCCGGCGGGCAGGGTCCAGAAACCGCGGCGCGGCTCGATGGCCCGGCGGCACAGCAGGATGCGCCCCTCGCACTCGGCGACGGCGCCCACGACGAGGCGCGGATTTTCGTAATGCACATGGCCGCAGGCATTGCAGACATAGCGCGGCAGGCTGTCGCCCGTCGGGACGTGGAATGAAACGCCTGCGCCGCAGCGGATGCAGTAGCTGATCACGAGGTTGGGAACAAAAAGGCTGGCGGCCAGTGTAGCACCGAAGCCGCCATCGTCCGCCGCCTTGGCCCGGCGGCTGTCTTACGGTGCACCGCGGCGAAGCCCGTGACGTACAATAGCGCACGCAAAAAAATACGCGCATGCGTCGGCGGCTGGCCGGCGTCCCAGGGGGCTTTGCATGTTTCTTTTCATCGGTTACGTCATTATCCTGGCCGCGTCGCTGGGGAGCTATGCCATGCATGGCAATCTGCTGGCGCTCTGGGTGCCCGCGGAATATGTTGCCATCGTTGGGCTGGCCATTGGCGCTTTCGTCGGCGGCAACGACATGCGCGTGGTCAAGGCGACCATGGCCGCCATTCCGGGCGCGCTCAAGAGCACCAAGTTCACGACCGCCTACTATGTCGACGTGCTGGCGCTGCTGTACGAAATATTGCTCAAGGTGCGCAAGGAAGGCTTGATGTC
>CAZFHE010000294.1:0-7878 GCA_964518615.1 uncultured Dechloromonas sp.
ATAGCCGGTGCCGAAATCGTCGATGGCCACCTTGATATTGAGCCGGCGCAGGGTGTCGAGCACTTCGGCGGCGCGCCCGGCGTTTCGCATCAATAGCGACTCGGTGAGTTCGAGTTCAAGCAGCCGCGCCGGCAGCGCGTATTCGGCCAGGGCGCTGGCGACGATTTGCGGCAGATCCTGCTGGGCGAATTGCTGCGCCGAGATATTGACCGCCACCGGCACGGCCGCCAGCCCCGCGTCCAGCCAGGCCCGCTGCTGGGCGCAGACGGCGCGGATCGCCCATTCGCCAAAGCTGTGAATCAGCCCGTTGGCCTCGGCCATGGGGATGAAGACGCCGGGCGACACCATGCCGTGCGTGGGGTGCTGCCAGCGCATCAAGGCTTCGATGCCGACCAGTTGTCCGCTCGCCGCATCGACCTTGGGCTGGTAGTGCATCAGCAATTCGCCGCGGTCCAGGGCGCCGTGCAGATTGTTTTCCAATAAGAGTTCGCCGAGCGTGGCGGTGGCGATTTCGGCGGAGAAGAAACGGAAGGTATTGCGCCCTTCGTCCTTGGCCCGGTACATCGCCGCGTCGGCCTTGCGCAGCAGGTCGGAGACGGTGTGTCCGTCATCGGGATAGATCGCGATGCCGGCGCTGCCGGTGACCGTCAGTTCGTGACCGGCCAGCAGATAGGGCTGGGTCAGCGCCGCCAGGAACTTGCGCGCGGCGTGCATGGCGTCCTGGCGCTGTTCGAGTTCGGGCAGGACGATGACGAATTCGTCGCCGCCCTGGCGCGACAGGGTGTCGGTATCGCGCAGCACCGACAGCCCGCGTTGCGCCGCCTGCACCAGCAGTTGATCGCCAATCTCGTGGCCCAGGGTGTCGTTGATATTCTTGAAGCGGTCGAGGTCGACGAAGATCAGCGCCATCGGCTTGCCGCTGCGCCTGGATTTGCGTATCGCCTGGGTGACCCGGTCTTCCAGCAGCAGGCGGTTGGGCAGGCCGGTCAGCACGTCATGATGGGCCAGGTGGTGAATGCGTTCCTCGCTCTCTTTGCGCTCGGAGATGTCGATGAAAATGCCGATGTAGTGGGTGGTGAGGCCCCGGTCGTCGCGCACCGCGGCGATCGACAGCCATTCCGGATAAACGCCGCCGTCCTTGCGCTGATTCCAGATTTCGCCTTGCCAGTTGCCTCGGGTCAGTAGTTCATGCCACATCGTGCGATAGAAATCCTCCCCTTGCCGGCCGGAGTTGAGCACGGCCGGGGTCTGGCCGATGACTTCCCGGGCCGAATAGCCGGTAATGGCGCTGAAGGCCGGATTGACGGCGACGATGCGCGACTCGGCGTCGGTGATGGTCATTCCCTCGGTGGCATTGGTAAATACCGTGGCGTACAGGCGCAATTCGCGTTCGGCGGCCAGTTGTGCGGCATAGCGCTCGGCGAGATCGTGGTGGGCGATGGCGAGATCATGGTGGGCCAGCGCGAGTTTGCGCCGGTCGCGCTCGAAGCGGACCAGGGCGTACAAGGCATAAGCGACCAGCAGCAAGGTGGCCAGATAGAGGGCTTGGCGGTAATGGCCGGCCTTGTGCTGCGCTTCCTCGTAGCCTTCGATATAGGTGCGGGTGACTTTTTCCAGCAAGAGGCTGGACGCGGGGCGCAGGATGCGCTCGACCAGGGCGTCGACTTCCGGGCGCAACTCGATGATTTGCTCGGCGTGCACCAATAGCTGATTGATGGACAAGGGCCCTTCGAGGCGCAGATTCTGCTGGCGCAGATGCGTGAGTTCCGAGCGCAAGGGCTCGCTGCCCGCGACCAGGGTGCCGGCGGACAAGGCCATGACGCGGCGGATGAATTGCTCCAGTTCCTGCGGCGGCCGCTCCTTGGCCCGGCGCAGCACATCCTCGGCCGCCTGAGGGAAATACATTTCGGAATTGCGCAGCACCGATGCGCGGCGCTTGAAGCGGTCGATATCCTCGGCCTTCTCGCGCTGGCTCGTCAGCAGTTGCTCGACCAGGGGTTGCAGGCGATTGCGCGAATTTTCCGAGAGGACGCCGGGTATGGCCAACAGGCTGGCCTCCTCGGCGCGGATGTCGGCAAGGTGGCGGACCAGGGGATCGTAGTTGTGCAACAGATCGGAATAACTGGCGAGCACGGCGGCGTTGAGTTCGACGTCGGCCTGCAATACATGACGCAGCGACTGCATATAGGCATTGTGGGGTTCCAGGGAAACCCGTTCGGCCCGGGTAAACAGCCAGAACAAGAAGCCGAGCAGGGCGGCGAAACCGCAGACCAGAACGAGGCGGCGCAAGGCGTCGCGGTTCGCGGCGGATTTCGCGCTCATGGCTCGAGCGGCGGCGCGGCGCCGCTCAGGGTGTGGAGGAAGGCGACGATGGCCTGGATGTCGGCAAGCGAGAGGTCGCGGCCCAGTTGGTAACGGGCCATCACCGTCACCGCCTGTTCCAGCGTCTCCGCCGAGCCATCGTGGAAGTAGGGCGCCGTCAGGGCGACGTTGCGAAGGCTGGGCACCTTGAATACGTGCCGGTCCTCCTCGCGGCCCGTCACGTTGTAGCGCCCGAGATCGCTGGGGGTGGTGGCGCGGCCGGCGAAATAATCGCCGAGCACGCCGAATTTCTGGAACATGTTGCCGCCGAGCAGCATGCCCTGGTGGCAACTGGCGCAGCCGAATTCGCGAAAGCGCCGGTAGCCGTCGATTTCCAGTTCACTGAGCGCCTTCGGGTCGCCGGCGAGATAGCGGTCGAAGCGCGAATCGACGGTAATCAGCGAGCGCTCGAAACTCGCGATGGCATCGAGCAGGTTGGTCGCCGTCAGGCCGTCGGCATAGAGGCGCTTGAATCGGGCGACCAGATCGGCGTCCGCTCCCAGGCGTTCCACCACCTGCGCCAGGGTGGCCCCCATTTCAACGGGGTTATGGATGGGACCGATCGCCTGTTCCTCCAGCGTTTCCGCCCGGCCGTCCCAGAACTGGGCGAGCTGGTAGGCGCTATTGAACACGGTGGGCGCATTGATACCGCCAAGCGCGCCGCCGATGCCGGTGGAAAAGCGCTGGCCATCGACGCCGCCGGCCTTCAGATTGTGACAGGAGGCACAGGAAATGGTCCCGTCTCCCGACAGGCGCGCGTCGTGGAACAACTGTTCGCCGAGCGCCACGCGCCCGGGGTCGAGTCCCGTGATCGGCGTCAGCGGCAAGATGGGCTGGAACACGTCGCCCTGCAAGCCCAGCGGGGGGGATAGCGGCTGCGGCGGCTCCTGCGCTTCGTGCCCGTGCAGAAATAACCAGGCCAGTATGCCAGTCAGCAAAATGACGCAAAACGCGACAGAAAAGGTGTGACCGGCAACTTTCATCCCTCGATTATGCTTCATTTGCCGCGCGCCAAGCCAGTCAGCGGGCGGAGAAATTGGACCTTCCCGCCGGCGCTGCCTTGGCCCGTACAATACCGCCTGTTCCAACCCGCCTGTTGCCCTTTTGCCCTTTTGCCCTTTTGTCACCTCCGCCTTGAAAAAAGCCGACATCGCCGAGTTCTACCGCCGCCTCAAGGACGCCAATCCGACGCCGACCACCGAGCTCGAATACGCCACGCCCTTTCAGTTGCTGGTCGCCGTGATTCTGTCGGCGCAAGCCACCGATGTCGGCGTCAACAAAGCCACGGCGCGCCTCTTCCCCGTGGCCCCGACGCCGGCCGCCATGCTAGCGCTGGGCCTCGATGGCCTCACCGAACTGATCCGAACCATCGGGCTTTACCGGACCAAGGCGAAAAATCTCATCGCCACCTGCCAGTTGTTGATTGAGCGCCACGGCGGCGAGGTGCCGGCCGAGCGGCAGGCCCTCGAAGCGCTGCCCGGCGTTGGCCGCAAGACCGCCAATGTCGTGCTCAATACCGCCTTCGGCGAGCCGACCATCGCCGTCGACACGCATATTTTCCGGCTCGGCAACCGCACGGGCTTGGCGCCCGGCAAGAACGTCGACGAGGTCGAAGCCCGGCTCGTTCGCGTCACGCCCGTCGAATTTCGCAAGGATGCGCATCACTGGCTGATTCTGCATGGCCGCTATATTTGCAAGGCCCGCCGGCCGGAATGCCCGCGCTGCATCGTCGCCGATCTGTGCGCTTACCGGGGCAAGAGCGCGTGAAGGCGGCCAGCGGCTTCGAGAGCGGACGGCAGGCGGACAAGGCGCTGGCGGCAAGCGCCGTGAGGAAAGCCCTGGCCGCGGCCGGTCTGGAACGCGCCGAGCAGGTATTGCTGCTGCTCAGCCGCGAATTCGCCCGAGAGCCGCAGCCCGCCGTGCTGGCCGCCGCCAATGCCGCCGGCTGTCTGCAAATCGGCGGCGGCACCGCAAGCGGCCTCATGACCGAGGCCGGCTGGCTGCCCGACCAGCCAGCCGCCGCCGCGCTGGTTCTCGGCGAACTGCCACCCGCCGCGCCACACGAAACCCCGCTCTTGTCATTGAGCGGCTGTGCGGCGCTGCCCTACGATTGGCGGGGGCCGCCGGCGCGCGTGGGTCTACTCGAAGCCCATGCCGCCACCTGGAGCCAGTCCCGCCCGGGCGGCCCGGAAGGCGTCAGCATCGCGCTGCCCGGCCTCAGATGCCAGATGCTGCGGGCCGATGGCCTGCACCCTTTGGAAGGGGCGCTGCCGGTCGAGCAATGCGCCGGTTACGAATTGCGCCGCGTCGCCGGCCTGCCGGCGGCAGAGAGCCTGCGCCGCGCCCTGCCGGCCCATTGGCGCGCCGCGCCGCCGCTGCACCAGATTGCCGTGATCGTCGCCGATGACGCGCCGGCGCTCGGCATTCTCGCCGCCCATGCCGACGGCTCGCTGACACTGAGTGCGCCGCTCGCCGCCGGCCAGCCGATCACTTGGGCCATGCGCGAGCCCTTGGCCGCCGAACAGGAAATGCGGCGCTTGCTCGCCGCAGCGGATGGACCCGCGCCAGCCTTCGCCCTGATGTTTTCCTGCATGGGCCGCGGCCCCTTGTTCTACGGCGGCGAAGATCGCGATCTGCTGGCGTTTCGCGAACGCCATCCCGGCGCGCCGCTGCTCGGCGCTTACGGCAGCGGCCAGATCGCCCCAACGCCCGACGGCAACCGCTTGTTCCAGAATGCCGCCTTGACCCTGCTATACCGGAGCCACGATGTTTAATCCTTCGCGCGAACAAGTCCGCCGTTTTTTCTGCGATGCCTGGCGCAAACACCAGGAACGCCTGCCCCTGGTCGGGGCCGAAGTCGCCGCCGCCGATCTGGCCGCCCGCCACCCCGAATACCACGCCCTGCTCTCCGATGCTAAAGGCGCGCTGGAAAAGGAATGGACGCCGGAGGGCGGGCAGATGAACCCCTTCTTGCACCTCTCCTTGCACCTTGCGATCCACGAGCAATTGAGCATCGACCAGCCCGCCGGCATCCGCGCCGCCTTCGAGCGCCTGGTCCGGCGCATGGAGCGTCATGATGCCGAGCACGTCCTGCTCGAAACCCTGGCCGAAGCAGTCTGGCATGCGCAACGGCATGGCGGCCAACTCGACGCCGCCGCCTATGTCGAGGCGGTGCGCCGCCATGCGGGGCTAGCGCAATTTTGATTCAGGTGCGAACAATCTTGTAGGTTGGCGGAGAGCGTAGCGAACCCCAACATCATCCCGCCTGGACAGGGTGGTCGTGTTGGGCTTCGCTGCGCTCAGCGCCAACCTACCATCCGTACAGGATTGAACCGAAACCGTTCTAGCCCAAATCGGCGGTCACATGCGTCTGGCCGTCCTTACTCTGGCTGCCCAGGCTCAATTCGCTGTTTTCGCTCAGGGCGAAGAAAAAGGCTTCGACGGCCTTGGGCTCTCCCGAGGCGGAGAAGGTCGTCTGACCGCAGGCGCACTGACCAACCCAAATGGCCTCGATGCCCGAGAGGCCGCGCGCGCTGACCGGATGAATGTCGGTCACGTCGCCGCCGCAGCCATTGCAGACCAGCTTGTCCGGCCGCATCGCCGCGATCCTGGCCTGTGCCTGAGCCATGCGCTCGGCCTGCGTGCCGCGTGCTTTCGCTTGTCCCATGTTCTTCTCCCGTCCCCAAAAGGGCGCAGGATAGCGGCCCGGCCAGCAACTGTCGAATGCCGGGCGGCGGCTACTCGCCCATCCATCCCTGTGGCACACTGCCGCCATGCATGCCTTTCCCCATCTTGAGCCCGCCGACTGGTTCGCCCTGGCCTTGTTCATGACCTGCTGGAGCGGCTACGCCTGGTTTTCCGAGCGCAGCCGTCAGGCGGATTCCGGTTTGATCGGCGCGAGCCACCGCTACCGCGAACTGTGGGCCTACCGCATGCTCGAACGCGAGGTGCGGGTCGCCGATTCAACCCTGATCGGCAATCTGGTCAGTAGCGTCAGTTTCTACGCCAATACCACGATCTACATCATCGCCGGCCTGGTCGCCGCCCTGGGCGCTTCCGACACGCTGATCGGCCTGGCCGCCGATTTGCCTTTCGCCGGCCGGGGGAGCCGCGAATTGCTCGAAATCAAGCTGATGCTGGTGCTCGCCTCTTTCGTTTTCGCCTATTTCAAGTTCACCTGGGCCTTGCGCCAGTTCAATGTGCTCTCCATCCTGGTCGGCGCTGCGCCGCATGGCCGCCGTGGCGAGCCCGGCATCGACAGATATGCCAAGCGAGTCGCCGGCACCAACAACCTGGCCGGCGACGACTTCAATCGCGGTATTCGCGCCTATTATTTCGGCCTCGCCGCCGCCGGCTGGATGCTCCATCCCCTGGTCCTGGCCGCTCTTGCCCTCGGCGTTCTGGTCGTGCTCTACCGGCGCGACTACAGTTCGCCGGCGCTCGCTTTCCTGCGCGACGACGAGTGAGCGAGCCTTGGGCTTCGCGGCGCCTGGCTCAACAAAATCAAACCGAAACCGATCCTACTCGCCGGGCAGCGCGTCGGCCGGGCGGGCCGGGTCGCCGGTGTGGGCTATCCAGCCGCCGCCCAGGGCGCGGTAGAGGCCGATGAGATTGGATAGCCGCGCGAGCCGCGCATGGATCAGCGCCTGCTCTGCCGCGTACAGATGCGTCTGGGCGGTCAGCACGGGGAGGTAGCTGTCTACGCCGTTCTGGTAGCGCAGTTCCGAGAGGGTGAGCGAGCGCTGGTTCGCGAGGGCGTTGCGTTCCAGCGCCGCGATTTCCTGATCGTAGGCGCCGCGCGCGGCGAGGCCGTCGGCCACTTCGCGGAAGGCCGACTGGATGGATTTTTCGTAATTGGCGATCTCGATGCGTTTTCTGATCTGCGCCAGTTCCAGATTGGCGACGTTAGCGCCGCCGGCAAAGATGGGCAGCGATAGTTGCGGCACGAAACTCCAGGCCAGGGAGGCGGATTTGAACAGTCCGCTAAACGCGAGGCTCTGGGAGCCATAGGCCCCGGTGAGCGAGATGTTCGGGAAAAAGGCCGCGCGCGCCGCGCCGATATGGGCATTGGCCGCGATCAGAAGCTGTTCCGCCTGCATGATGTCGGGGCGGCGGGTCAGCAAATCCGCCGGCAATCCCTCGGGAATGTCGGCGAGCAGCGCCTGGGCTTCGAGCGGAAGACCTTGTGGCAGATCCGCCGGCAGCGGTTCGCCGATCAACAGCACGAGCGCGTTCTCGGCCTGGGCGCGGGCGCGCAACTGGGCGTGCAGGCTGGCCTCCGCCTGTTCGACCATGCTCTGCGCCTGATAGAGATCGAGTTCGGTACCGACGCCGGCGTTGAATCGCACTGTCGTGAGGCCGTGAGAATCCTGCGCCGTCTTCAGCGTTGCCCGCGTGCGCTGGATCAGCTCGTCGGCGGAGAGCATCGCCAAATACTGATCCGCGACTTGCGAAACCAGCGTGATTTCGGCTGCCTTGCGCGCATGGGCCGTCGCGAAATACTGGGCCAGCGCCTGA
>CAZFHE010000295.1:0-3763 GCA_964518615.1 uncultured Dechloromonas sp.
CGGCGGGCAGCCGCAGGAATACCAAGGACAATACGCCGGCCGTCGTCCATTTCGAGATCGTCGAAGGCGACCACGTCGAAGTCATCTGCGCGGCCAAGGGCGGCGGCTCGGAGGCCAAATCCAAGTTCGCCATGCTCAATCCTTCCGACGATCTGGTCGACTGGGTGCTGAAAAAAATTCCGGAAATGGGCGCGGGCTGGTGTCCGCCAGGCATTATCGGCATCGGCATCGGCGGCACGCCGGAAAAAGCCATGCTGCTCGCCAAGGAATCCATCATGGCGCCGGTGGATATCCATGAATTGAAGGCGCGCGGCCCCCAAAACAAGGCCGAGGAACTGCGCCTCGAACTGTTTGAAAAAATCAATGCGCTGGGCCTCGGCGCCCAGGGTCTGGGCGGCCTGACCACCGTGCTCGATGTGAAGGTGCTGGACTACCCCTGCCACGCCGCCAACCTGCCGGTGGCGCTGGTGCCCAATTGCGCGGCAACCCGCCATTGCCACTTCCACCTCGATGGCTCCGGCCCGGCCAAGCTCGAGCCGCCAAAACTGGAAGACTGGCCGGCCGTGACCTGGACGCCCGATCTCAAGGCCGCCACCCGCGTCGATCTCGACACCCTGACCCGGGAGCAGGTTGCCGCCTGGAAGCCGGGCCAGAAGCTCCTTCTCAACGGCAAGATGCTGACCGGGCGCGACGCCGCCCACAAGCGCATCGCCGACATGCTGGCCAAGGGCGAGAAGCTGCCGGTGGATTTCACCAATCGCGTCATCTATTACGTCGGCCCGGTCGATCCGGTGCGCGACGAGGTCGTCGGCCCCGCCGGCCCGACCACGGGCCCGCGAATGGACAAATTCACCCGGATGATGCTGGGAAAAACCGGCCTGATCTCGAGCATCGGCAAATCCGAACGCGGCCCCATCGCCATCGAGGCCATCAAGGACAACAAGAGCGCCTATCTGATGGCCGTCGGCGGCGCGGCCTATCTGGTCGCCAAGGCAATCAAGTCGGCCAGGGTGGTGGGCTTCGCCGACCTCGGCATGGAAGCCATTTACGAGTTCGATGTGCGGGACATGCCGGTGACGGTCGCCGTCGATTCCTCCGGCGTCTCGGTGCACAACACCGGCCCGAGGGAATGGCAGATCAAGATCGGCAAGATTCCGGTTACTGACTGATTCGGCCTAATAGCCGGCTGCGCCGCCACGGCGGCGCGGCTGCCCGCTTCACCAACGCGCCTTGCCGGTCAGTGCGGAATAGGTCAGCGCGGGCCCGCGCGGCTTACCGGGCCATGCCCGCTGAACCGCCGGGCGCATCGACCTCGCACGGCGCCGGCTGCCCCTCCGGGCGCGCATCCTGGCAGGCCATGCAAATGGAACGCAACCAGCTCTTACAGGGCATTTCCGCCTCCGGCGACGAGGTCGTCAGCAAGGAGGCCAAGCGGGCGATAAATTCGCCCTGACGCAGATTCCGCCCGCCGTCGCTCGCATAGACCATCCGATTGCCGCCCGCCGCCATGGCCGCATCCAGCCGGCTCAAGGCGAGATAGAACAATTCTTCGGCGCTCAGCCCGCTGCCATCTTGCGGCATAGCCGCGATACCGGCGCTCACCGTCGCCTGGATCTGCTTTCCGCCGACCGTCAGTGTCGCCGAGGCCAGCGCCCTGCAGACCCGACGCGCGAAAACGGTACATTGATCGCGGCCGATATTGCCGGCAATGCCGATCCGACCATCAGCCAAGGGCAAAAGGCTTTCCTGGGGGCCGATTTTGCTGCGCAGCAGACGGAAAAATTTGTCGACCACCTTGTCCGCGACTCGCTGGCCGAAACGCTCGCAAAGCGAGGCGTAATCGTCGATGCCAAAAATCAGCGCGCTGGCCGTTGGCTGAGCCTCGGCCTCCTTTTTCAGGTGCTGTCCCAAGCAGCGCTTCAGCGGTCCATCGCCGTACCGCTGTTCGATCTCGGGATCCATGCTGGCCACCGGCATGGCCGGGTGAGTTGGCATACCAAGGCTGTCTACACGCTCCATACGCGCCCGAAGGTCGCCGAGGCCAACCGTGCTGTCACGCCCGACATCGGTTTCCTTGCCCACCATGTCGATATCGCTTTCGCTGCCCATGGCAATATCGGATTCCCTGCCCGCCGTCTCGATATCGGTTTCCTTATCCGCCATGTCTGGCGGCGCGAACAATTGCTCCATGGTAGCGGCCGGCGCCTTTTTGGGAATGAAGGCGGTCACGCCCAGACGCTTCGCCCGCTCGCGCTCGTTGCTCGACAGATTGTCGGAAGCCAGCAGGTAGAAGGGCAAACTGTTGATCCGGGCCAGCCGGTTGCTGCGTATGCGTTCGAGCAGGTAGGAGCCTTCTTCGCTGGCGATACCCAGCCCGGAGATCACGGCGATGATCGAGGAATCGAGCACCACGCTCTGCCACGCCGTCTCGCCGTCATATGCCTCGCATACGTTGTGGTTCTTGCTCACGCAACGCACCAGCGACGCGCGCACGACGCGCGAACCATCCACTACCAGAATCTTCTGCGACTTGAGCTCTTCGCTATGCTGCATGATCGAGTTTCCTGACAGTCGTCCAAGGTCCATGACCAAACGCGTAGTCTAAGCCATGCGGGCGAAACTTGCGAAACCCTGCAAGCGCCGGCCATTCTGACGGCGTGGAATCAAGCGCCCATCCGCCACGAGCTATACTGGGCCTCCTTTTTCCGGACTGACCCGTCATGAGCGCGAACAAGCCAGCTTGGCAAAAGCAGCATCATTATTCCGACATTCTTTACGACGCCGCCGAGGGCATCGCCCGCATCACCATCAACCGGCCTGCCCGGCGCAATGCCTTTCGCCCGGAGACGGTCAAGCAATTGATCGACGCCTTTCACCGGGCGCATCACGACAATTCGGTCGGCGTCGTCATCCTGACCGGCGCTGGCAATGAAGCCTTCTGTTCCGGCGGCGACCAGACCGTGCGCGGCACGGAAGGCTATATCGACGAAGGCGGTACGCCGCACTTGAATGTACTCGACTTGCAGATGCAGATTCGCCGCCTCCCGAAGCCCGTCGTCGCCATGATCGCCGGCTACGCCATCGGCGGCGGCCATGTGCTGCATCTGGTCTGCGATCTCTCCATCGCCGCCGACAATGCCCGCTTCGGCCAGACTGGCCCCCGCGTCGGCAGTTTCGACGCGGGTCTCGGCGCAGGCTTGCTGGCCCGCTCAATCGGCCTCAAGCGGGCCAAGGAAATCTGGTTCCTGTGCCGCCAGTACGACGCCGCCACCGCCCTCGACTGGGGCTTGGTCAACGCCGTCGTACCGATTGAGCGCCTCGAAGACGAAACCGTCGCCTGGTGCCGCGACATGCTCAAGCTCTCCCCAATGGCGCTGCGCATGATCAAGGCCGGCTTCAATGCCGATACCGACGGGCTGGCTGGCATCCAGGAACTGGCCGGCAATGCCACGGGCCTTTTCTATATGACCGAGGAAGGCCAGGAAGGACGCAATGCCTGGCTGGAACGCCGTCCGCCCGACTTCAGCCGCTACCGCAAGCGCCCATGACGATGGCGAGCGCCGACTGGCTGCCCTACGCCTTGGCGCTACGCGCGCCCTGGCAGACCAGCCGTGGCCGCATCACGCTCCGCCGTGGACGCCTGCTGCGGCTCGGCGGCGAGGATGGCCTGACCGGCTGGGGCGACTGCGCGCCCTTGCCAGAATTCGGCATTGATGAAACCCGCGCCCTCGCCTTCGCCGAGGAATGCGCCCGGCTCGACCTC
>CAZFHE010000296.1:0-4381 GCA_964518615.1 uncultured Dechloromonas sp.
GCGCCAGTCCAGCGAAATTCAGGAAGCCGGCCAGTCGGCCCTGGACATGGCGCGCTCGATGAGCGAAGTGTCCGGCAGCGCCACGCAGTCGGCCCACGTCGCCCGCCAGTCGCTGCAAGCCGCCGAGAAGGGAACCCAGGCGGTGCAGGACTCGATCAAGGGCATGAACGAAATTCGCAACCAGATCCAGGAAACCTCGAAGCGCATCAAGCGTCTCGGCGAAAGCTCGCAGGAGATTGGCGAAATCGTCGAACTGATTTCGGACATTACCGAGCAGACCAACGTGCTGGCCTTGAATGCCGCCATCCAGGCCGCGTCCGCGGGCGATGCCGGGCGCGGCTTCACCGTGGTTGCCGAGGAAGTGCAGCGCCTCGCCGAACGCTCGGCCGAGGCGACCAAGCAGATTGCCGCCATCGTCAAGACCATTCAGACCGATACCCAGGACGCCGTCTCCGCCATGGAGCAATCGACCCAGGACGTGGTCGAGGGCGCCAAGCTGTCCGACGCCGCCGGTCAGGCGCTGTCGGAAATCGGCGAGGTGTCGCGCAACCTGGCCGACCTGATTGAAAATATTTCCCGATCGACGCAGAGCCAGGCCGACTCGGCCACCAATGTCGCCCGTCTGATGCAGGACATCCTGCACGTCACCGAGCAGACCACGGCCGGTACCCAGCGCACCGCTCTGGCGGTCGACGAACTGACGGCCCTGGCCTCGGAACTGAAGGGTTCGGTTGCCGGCTTCAAGGTCAATTGATGGAGCGGCGCGAGCAAAATATATGACTGCGGCCACGGCATTTGATTTGGGACCCCTGACCTGGGTCAAGGGCGAGATTGATCTGACGCTTCAACGGGCGGTCGAAGCGCTTTCCCAATACACGGCAGGGGGCGACACGGCGCCGCTGAAGTTCTGCCATACCCATGTTCATCAGGTGTACGGCGCGCTGTCCATCGTCGGACTCGATGGGGTGACCCAGGTTGTCGAGTCGCTCGAAGCCCTGATCAAAGCCTGCGAGGAAGGCCGGCGACCGGCTGACGTACCCGCCCTGGTCGTGGTGCGCCGGGTCCTGATCGACATCGGGCAATATCTCGACGACCTGATGGCGGGCGAGCCCAATCAGCCCTTGCGCCTGCTGGATTCCTACCTGGCCTTGGCGCAGGCGCGCGGCGTGACGGTCACGCATGCGGCCGACCTGTTTCATCCCGATCTCTCCTTGCGCCCGCCGCCGCGGCTTGTTTCCCCGGCGCTTGGCGCGCAGCAGGCGAAGGCGGCCTTGAAGGCCGCGCGCGCCGCCTATCAAAAGGGTTTGCTCCAGTGGTTGCGCCATCCGGCCGATGGGCTCGCCGGCCTGCCGGTGATGCGTAAGGCCCTGGCCAATATCGAGTCGCTACAGACCAGCCCGGCGGCGCGGACTTTCTGGTGGGTGGCCTTGGCTTTTCTCGATGCCCTCGAAGGATCTCCGCTGAGGAGCGACACCGCCGCCCGATATCTTTGTTCCCGCATCGACGCCCAGATTCGCCGCCAACTCGCCGGTTCGAGCAATGTCGCCGAGCGCGTCATGCGCGAGGCGCTGTACTACGTGGCGCGCACCCCGGCCGAGCAGTCGCCGCTGATTGCCGCTGTTCAGACGACCTTCGACCTGCCGGCCCTGATTCCGGAAGCCGCGGCGGCCGCCTTGCCGGCCTCGCAGGAAGCGGCCTTGCGCAAGCTGCGCGAGGTGCTGGCGGCGACCGAGGAATTGTGGGGCAAATTCTGTGGCGGCAATGCCGGCAGCCTTGGCGGCTTCGCCGACAATGCCCATCTGTGCGCCACGCTCAGCGACGAGGTTGGTCATACCGATCTCAAGCGCCTGGGACAGGGGCTCGGCGCCGTGGCCAACTGGCTGCTCGAAGCGCCGTCGCGTTACAGCGATACCGTGGCGATGGAAGTCGCGACGACCATCCTGCTATTGCAGAATGCCCAGGAGAATTTCAAGCATCTCGGTACCGATTTTGCCCAGCAGGTCGACCTGATGGTCGCCCGCCTGTACGCCTGTATTGCCGGCAAGCCAGCCTCGGCCGATGCCGGCATTCCGCTGCTCGACGAAATGACGCGCAAGGCTCAGGAGAAATTGCTGATCGGCCAGGTCGGGCGCGAAATCCAGAGTAATCTCGCGCAGATCGAGCAGGCGCTCGACGCCTTCTTCCGCAATCCGGCCAAGGCTCACGATCTGGGCGCGCTGGAAGCGCCGCTCAAGCAGGTTGGCGGCGCTCTGGCCATGCTCGGTCATTTTGGCGCCATCGCGAACCTCGATGAGTGTGGCGAACGCATCCGCCAGTTTGCCCAGCCCGATTACCAGCCGGTCGCCGAGGATTTCGAGCAGGTCGCTAAGCAACTGTCTTTGCTGGGTTTCTTTGTCGATGCCTTGCAGAATGGCGAAACCGATTATGCGGCCTTTATCCGCCGTCTCGAAGGCAAGAGCAAGGCCATCGGCGAGGCCGAAGACGAACACGATGATATTGTGCCGGCGCCGACGGTCGAGGCGCAACTCGTCCAGCAGGCGCGGGATACCCAGGCGCTGGCCGAAGCCCTCCGGGAAGCGCCGCAGGATCAGCGCCTGCATGAAGAAATCCGCCTCAATCTCGAAGCCATCCAGAAAGATGCCGACTTGGTTGCCGATCATCGCCTCGGCGAGTCGGCCAAGGCCGCGCTCGAAGCGCTCGATGCCGGCGCCGCCGTCGAAACCGCCCTGTCCGGGCTGAAAGTCGGGGCCGGCGAGGCCCCGAAACCCTCGGCCGAAACCTTGCAACTGGCCGAATCGAGTCACGAGGAAATCGATGCCGAGCTGCTGGCCATTTTTGTCGAGGAAGCCATCGAGGTGCTGGCTTCCATGGCCGATCAGCTTACCTTGTTGCGCAAGGATCCAGGCGATGGCGAGGCGCTGACGACGATTCGCCGCGCCACGCATACCCTCAAGGGTAGCGGTCGCATGGTCGGCTTGACCGATCTCGGCGAGATGGCCTGGGAGCTGGAACAGACCTTGAATCTCTGGTTGCGCCAGGAGCAGACGCCAACGCCGGAATTACTACGGATGATCGGCGATGCCCATGCCTTGTTCAGCGACTGGGTGGCTCATCTCGAAGCGGGCGATGGCGCTGTTCCCGATACCGCGGCTCTGGTGGCCTTGGCCCGTCGCCTGCGGGGCGTCGAAGACGCGTCTATTCCGGTCATGCCGGCTCCGGCGGCGATGCTCGCCGAGCCGCTGATCGAGCCCGTCGTTGAGCCAATCGCCGAGCCGGAAACCGAAGCGCTGTCCTTGGTGCTGGATTTGCCCATGCTCGACGAAATGGCGTTGGAGTCCGATGCGCCTGATTTCGCCGCGCCAGATACCGCCGATGCGGGCTTGCCGATCGTAGCGGAAGCAGCGCTAGAACCTGAGCCGGAATCCGAATTCATCGCAGAGCCTGTTGCGGAGCCCGAGGCCCAGCCGTCGGCGGCGACCGCATCGGCGACGCTGTATGACATTTTTGTCGAAGAAGCGCGCGGCTACCTGCAAACCTTGATCGACAGCCAGGTCGCGCTCGTGACCCATCCGGCGGAGCCGATCGGTTTCGAGACGACCCGGGCAGCCCATACCTTGGCCGGGATTGCCGCGACGGTCGGCCTGATGCCGCTGCACCGCTTGGCCAGCGCGCTGGAGCATGCAATGCTGCGGCGCGAGCACGCGGCCAAGCCGGACAGTATCGAGGGACTGGAAACCTTGCGCCAAGCCATTTTCGCGCTGGAATCCATGTTTGGCGGGCTGGTTCTTCAGCGGGCGCCGGAAGATGAGTCTCGGCTGATCGCCGCGCTCGAGGATATCTTTCATGCACCCTTGGTCGAATCGGCACAGCCTCCCGCCGATAGCCCTCCCCCGCCCGGTGCCGCTGCCGTCCATGAGATTGCCGCCGAGACGCTGGCGGTGTCGCACGTCGCGCCGCCGCTGCCACACCTGAACGACGAACTGGATGAACAACTGTTGCCGATCTTCCTTGAGGAAGCCGGCGACCAATTGCGCGATCTCACCGAGAATCTGCGCGCCTGGCGGGCCGATCCGGCCGACGGCGCGCCGCCGCAAGCGATCGCGCGCCTTTTGCACACCTTCAAGGGCAACGCCCGCATGGCCGGGGCGCTGACCCTGGGCGAAGTGACCCACCAGTTGGAAACCCGGGTGCATGAGGCGATGCGCGCTGGCCTTGGCGACGCTGCGGTGATCGACGATATCGAGAGCGGCTGCGATACCCTCGCCCTGGCCGTCGAGCACCTGCGCGCCGGGCCGCGGGCCGAAGAAGAAGCGCCTCCGCTTGCCGAGCCGACTCCGCTCGACGTGGGAACGACCAGCGCTTGGCGATGGCCCTACCCTCA